>NZ_JBMDKJ010000039.1:0-51459 GCF_057809655.1 Niveispirillum sp. FG148 | reverse complement strand
GCTCTATAAGAGGCGGGAATTTGCAGCTCCGTGGTCATCATAATTCCCAGTTATCCTGTATCGCATTGGATATGTCTGCATTATTGATTGAAATTTGGCATTATATCAACCCCAGTTTCTTATAAAAAATCCCCGGCCGCGTCGCCACGGCCGGGGATCATCGTCCTGAACTTGTATGTCTTGGCAGGCAGCCTTACTTGGCGCGGGCGGCCTGCAGGTTCTCGTCCAGCTTGGCCAGGAAGTCCTGGGTGGTCAGCCAGGGCTGGTCCGGGCCGATCAGAGTGGCCAGGTCCTTGGTCATGAAGCCGCTTTCGACCGTTTCCACGCAGACGCGTTCCAGGGTCTTGGCGAATTCCACCACTTCCGGCGTCTCGTCGAACTTGCCGCGATAGGTCAGACCCTGCGTCCAGGCGAAGATGCTGGCGATCGGGTTGGTGGAGGTGGGCTTGCCCTTCTGATGGTCACGATAGTGACGGGTCACGGTGCCGTGGGCGGCTTCCGCTTCCACCGTCTTGCCATCGGGGGTCATCAGGACGGACGTCATCAGGCCCAGCGAGCCGAAGCCCTGCGCCACCAGATCCGACTGCACGTCGCCGTCATAGTTCTTGGCGGCCCACAGGAAATTGCCCGACCATTTCAGGGCGGACGCCACCATGTCGTCGATCAGACGATGTTCATAGGTGATGCCGGCTGCCTTGAACTTGTCGGCGAATTCCGCCTCGAACACTTCCTGGAACAGGTCCTTGAAGCGGCCGTCATAGGCCTTCAGGATCGTGTTCTTGGTCGACAGATAGACCGGGTAATTGCGCAGCAGGCCGTAATTCATGCAGGCCCGGGCGAAACCGCGGATCGACTCGTCCACGTTGTACATGCCCATGGCAACGCCCGGCCCGTCGAAATCGAACACGGTATGGCGGATGTTGCTGGTGCCGTCCTTCGACGTGAAGGTGATGGACAGACGGCCGGCGCCAGGAATGATGAAGTCCGTGGCCTTGTACTGGTCACCAAAGGCGTGGCGGCCGATGACGATGGGCTGGGTCCAGCCCGGCACCAGGCGCGGCACGTTCTTGCAGATGATCGGTTCACGGAACACCGTGCCGCCCAGGATGTTGCGGATGGTGCCGTTGGGCGACTTCCACATCTGCTTCAGGTTGAATTCCTTCACCCGCGCTTCGTCGGGGGTGATGGTGGCGCACTTCACGCCCACGCCATACTGCTTGATGGCTTCGGCGCTCTCGACGGTCACCTTGTCGTCCGTGGCGTCGCGGTTTTCGACACCCAGATCGTAGTATTTCAGGTCCACGTCCAGATAAGGAAGGATCAGGCGGTCCTTGATGAACTGCCAGATCACGCGGGTCATTTCGTCGCCGTCGAGTTCCACGATCGGATTGACGACTTTGATCTTCGTCATGGGGGCGCTCTCCCAGGGGTGAGGGGTGCCGGGGGCGATCCAGCGGCCGGTCCGGCGGTGTCAATAAAGCCCAATCGCGCCGCTGTCGCAACCTGGGCCTTTGGCGCAATTTTCGTTCAAGCTGCGGGGCTGGCCTGCGACAATGGCAATGCCGGCACCGTTACATGCGATCGGTTCGAACCTTGTGGTGGGCCTCCGTCAGCTCGGCAAGCAGGGGGGCGATCTCGTCCACGCTGCGGACGACATGATACAGTTGATCGGCGGCACCGGGCAGGTTGGGCTTGCGCATGAATCCGGTCTCCGTCATGTGGTCCAGCAGGGCCAGCAGCGGGTCCCAGAAACCGTTGATATTGACGATGATCACCGGCTTGCCGTGCAGACGCAACTGGCGCCAGGTGATGATCTCGAACATCTCGTCCAGGGTGCCGATTCCGCCGGGCAGGATGACGAACGCGTCGGAGCGCTCCACCATCATCTGTTTGCGGGTATGCATGCTCTCCACGACGACCAGTTCGGTCAGGCCGGTATGGTCGACTTCGTAGCGCTTGATATGCTCGGGGATGATGCCGACCACCTTGGCGCCGTTCTTCAGCCCGGCATCGGCCACGATGCCCATCAGGCCCACGCGGCCACCGCCATAGACAATGTCATAACCCTTTTCCGCCAGCGTCGCGCCCGTGCGTCGCGCCGCCTCCTTGTAGATGTCGGAAACGAAGTCGGAGGAGCCGCAATAGACGCAGACGTTACGGATGGAGGACATGATGGGTGTGCTTTCCTGAACAGCGATCAACCGGTACCCCATGGCACCGGCTTGCAAATGGACCCCGACAGCGGGCACTCTGTCCCTCGTTTGCGACATGGCTGCGCCGTCGATCCCTTCGGCCCTACACTATCTGCCGGCCGGATACAAGCGCACCTACGGTCGTTCTACGCGCCCGCCCGAACCGGATCGGGGGCCGCTTCACCGCCCGGGCGGCTTTCCGCCCGGCAGCAAGACGGAGGAGTTGAGTGATGAAGCATCGTTATGGCGCCCTGCTGGCGGGCATGGTCGCCGTTGCCGGTCTGACTGGGTTCGTCTTCACGGCCCAGGCCCAGCAGGACCCATTGGCCGTTGTCGACGCCCGCAAGACCGAGTTGAAAAAGGCCGGCGGCGCCATGAAGGCGATCGGCGGCTTCCTGAAGGATGGCACCGGCACGGTTGCCGATGTGCAGGCGGCCGCCGCCACCATCCAGGCCGTGTCGAAGGCCTTCCCCAACTGGTGGCCGGCCGGCACCGCCGTGGGCGTGGGCAAGAGCGAGGCCAAGCCCGAGATCTGGACCAAGATGGACGATTTCAAGGCCAAGACCGTTGCCTTCCAGACGGAGGCTGGTGGTCTGGTGACGGCTGCCGCCAGCGGTGACAAGGCTGCCATCGGTGCGGCCCTGGGCAAGGTCGGCGGCACCTGCAAGGGTTGCCACGAGGTCTATCGCGAGGATTGATCGGTTGCGGCTTCCCGGGCATGCGTCCGGGAAGCCGCCTCTGTTCTCGTATTGGGGATCGTCTGATGCGCAAGATACTGGTCTGGGACCTGCCAACCCGTCTGTTCCACTGGCTGCTGGTGGCCGCCGTCGCCGGCGCCTGGATCAGCGGAGAGAAGGAGGCATTCGACTGGCACATGCGCTTTGGCTATCTGGCCCTTGCCCTGATTCTGTTCCGCATCGTCTGGGGCCTGGTCGGCAGCGAGACGGCGCGGTTCAAAAGCTTTCTGCGTGGTCCGAAGGATATCGCCCATCATGTGGCGGAGCTGCGCGCACCCGGCCGTCTGGCCCCGCATGTCGGGCATAATCCGCTGGGTGCCCTGGCCGTGGTCGGGCTGCTGACCCTGGTGGGCGTGCAGGCCGGTTCGGGCCTGTTCACCAGCGACGGGATTTTGGTGGACGGACCGCTGGTACCCCATGTCAGCGGCAAGGTCGCGGCGCTGGCGCGGACCATCCATCTGAATAATTTCAACATCCTGCTGGCCATTGTCGCGCTGCATGTCCTGGCCATCTTCGCCTATGCGGGGCTGAAGCGGCTGGATCTGGTGCGCCCCATGGTGACGGGCCGGCTGGCCGTCGGCGACGATGTGAAGGCACCGCGGATCGTTTCGCTTGTCCGGGCGTTGATTGTGGCGGCAATATCCGTGGCCGCCATCTGGGGTATGGTCAGCTTCGCCTGACATTTGCCCCGGAATGTTTCCCCGAAGAGATAGGGCGAAAAAGGTGAAGACACCTGTGAACCGCGCCATTCTGATCCCGCTGGCCGTGCTGGGCGTTGCCGTGATCGGAACCATTGCCTGGCAGCTTCAGTCCCCGTCAGCGGGCCCCACGGGCAAGCCCGCTGCCCAGGCGCCCGCGGCCCAGAAGACCAGCCTGCCGGCCTTTGACGTGGTGCGGGTGGAAGCCAATGGGTCGACCGTTATTGCTGGCCGTGCCGTGCCCGGCACGACGGTCAATATCCTGGAAGGTGACAAGGTCCTGGGCAGCGTGGTCGCTGATGCGCGCGGGGAATGGGTATTCATGCCGTCCAGCCCGCTGTCCCCCGGCGCGCGTGAACTGCGGCTGGAACAGGTGGCGCCAGGCGGCGCGGTGACCAAGGGTGAAAGCACGGTGGTGCTGGCCGTGCCGGAGCGTGACCGCGATCTGGCCGGACGGCGCGGCGACGGGGATGCGCTGGCCGTGCTGTCGGGCAGCGATGGCAGCCGCGTCCTGCAGGCGCCCCGCACCCTGGACCAGGGCGGCGCCCCGCGTCCGGCGGGAGAGGTCACGATCGACACGGTCGATTATGACCGCGGCGGCAAGGTGACCGTTGGTGGCCAGGCCAAGCCGGGGACCGAGGTGATGCTCTATCTGCAAAACAACCTGATCGGCCGTGGCAAGGTGGGGGAGGATGGCCGCTGGACCATCACCCCCGGTCGCGGACTGGAGGATGGGCAATATAGCCTGCGCGTCGATCAGGTCAGTCCCGACAGCAAGGTGGTCAGCCGGGCAGAGGTGAATTTCGACAAGAAGCCGATTCCCGAACAGGCCCTGTCCAACCGCGCCGTCGTCGTGGTCCCCGGCAACAACCTGTGGGCCATCGCGCGCCGCACCTATGGCGAAGGTGTCCGCTACACGGTCATTTTCGAGGCCAACCAGGGCCAGATCCGTGATCCCGACCTGATCTATCCTGGGCAGATATTCCTGGTGCCGGAAGGAAAGTAATCTCGCCGCTTCCTGGCCTATCCCCCCCGCGGGGGGGCAGGACCCAGATGCCCAAAAAAGGCGCCCGCCGACAGAAGTTGCCGGCGGGCGGAGGGGGACGCGTTCGGGAGCTGGAACACGTCCCTGGAAGGAAACCGTCAGAAGCGATAGGCGGCGCGTACGCCCCAGGTGCGTGGCGCGTCATAGAAGGCGCGGGCGACGCCGGCAAAGCCCGGTATGGTGCCGGTGGAAGCCGGCTGCTGGCCACGGATGTCGATATTGTTCTTCACCGCCTTGTCCTCCAAGTTCTGGACGAAGGCTTCCAGTTGCCAATTGGCGGGCGATTCATAGCGCAGCGACAGGTCGGTGCGGGTATAGGCGCCCTGGCGGTCGGTCGCGCGGTTGAAGTCGGTCAGGTACATTTTCGACTGATACTTGCTCTGCACCCGCGGCACGATGACGCCGCCATTGGGCAGGTCGAAGAAATGCTCATAGACCAGGGTGATGGCCAGTTCCGGCGCAAAGGGCAGCTTGTTGCCCTTCAGGTTGATGGCGCCGTTGGGGTTGCCGGCCGTGAAGATGTTGGTGTCGACCGTCTTGAAATCATCATATTCGGCGCTCAGCAGGGCCGCCGACATCTGCAGCCGGTCATTGGCGCCGACACGCCAGCTGGCTTCCGATTCCAGGCCATAGATGCTGGCCTTGGTGGCATTCACGGTGACCAACTGCTGGATGCCGTTGGCGCCGATGACGGTGTTGGCGCGCAGGATGTCCTTGTAGTCGGAATAGAAGGCGACATTGTTCAAGGTCAGATCGCCGCCCAGCAGGGTGGATTTCAGGCCCAGCTCGTAATTGGTGACATTCTCCGGGTCGGCAGCCGTGCCGCCATCCTGGATCACGCCTGACTTGAAGCCGGTATTGACCATGGCATAGGCCAGCAGATCGTCCGACAGGTCATATTCGCCACGCGCCATCCAGGTCACTTTGGACCAATGCTTGTCGGCGTCATTGCGGGCCGTCACCACGCACAGGCTGGGGATCTGGGATGTGGGAATGCCGATGACATTGATGCCGCCCGTGGCCGGGGTGGAATTGTTGCGGTTGCAGACATAGTTGCGACCGCCGACATCCTTCTTGCTGTCGCGGGTATAGCGCAGGCCGCCCGTCAGCCGCGCATCCTCGGTCAGGTGATAGGTTTCCTGCGTGAACAAAGCCCAGGAGGACAGGTCGCGGCCCGGCTGGATGAAGGTCTGGGCGTCGCGCCGGTCATTGGGATCGAACTGGCCGGGGATGGTGCCGGTATCGTCGCGGAAGTCGATATCAAAGCGGATATCATTGTCCTCCTGGTAGTAGAAGGCGCCCAGCAGCCAGTCGAGCTTTTCCGCCCCCACCGATTTGATCTGCAATTCGTGCTGGCTGCTGTCAAAGACGCCGCGTTCGAACCGCCGCTCCTCGGCAAAGGCGGGAGACACGGGCGGGCGGGGCAGGGCGCGCAGCGCCGGGTCCAGGGCGTAGCCGACATCATTGTCGTTCACATTCTGCCGCGTCATATGGGCCCAGCCGAACAGGTAGCTGACCTCCACACTTTCCAGCGGCTGGTAATCGGCACGCAGGCGCACCGTGTCATTCACCTGCTTCAGCACGCCGGGGCTGTCGATGACGGCCGATCGCCGCCAGGTGCCGGGCAGCGGGGTGACATTGACCGGCACCGTGCCCGCCCCCTGGTCGGAGAAGCGCTCGCCCGACACGAACAGCTTGAAATTCTCCGTCGGGGTCCACAGCGCGCTGACGCGGCCGGAATAGCGATCGGCATTGTCATATTTGTCCGCTCCCGGCGGCACCTTGGAACCGGGGGCGAAATCGATGAAGCCCTCCCGGTTCTCCACATAGCCGGCGGCGCGGATGGCCAGCGTGTCGGTGATGGGCGTGTTCAGGTGGCCCTTGACGCGGAACAGGCTGTAATTGCCCGCCGTCAGATCGATGGAGCCGGATGCCTTTTCCGCGTCCGGCTTGGCGGTGATGATATTGACGACGCCGGCATTGGAATTGCGGCCGAACAACGTACCTTGCGGCCCGCGCAGCACCTCCACCCGCTCCACATCATACAGCAGCGCCGTGGCGCCCTGCGGGCGCGGCGAATAGATGCCGTCGACATGGAAGGCCACGGCGGGGTCGCCCACTTCCGTCCGGTTGGTGGAGACGATGCCGCGGATGGCCACGTCCACGGCGGCCTGGTTGCTGCTCTGCCCGATCTGCAGACCCGGCACCATGGACACGATGCTTTTCAGGTCCGACACCTGTAACTGGTCCAGGGCTGCCTGGCTCAGGGCTGTCACCGCCAAAGGCGTATCCTGTAACGACACGGCGCGCTTTTCGGCGGTGACGATGATCTCTTCCAGCATGGCACTGGATGTCTGGGCGACGGCTGGTGCGGCGATGGCACCGGCCGCGGTGGCGGTCAGCAGGATTTTCCGGATGTTCTTCATCGTGATGGACATGGTTTCTCTCCTCCCTGTTCTCGGCAAAATTCTCCCCTGACCGGGCGGCGGTGCTGCCCGGCTGGGTCTGTTTTGGGTAATAATCAACCCTCCCCGGCAGGCGGATGGCGTGCCGGGGGGCATGGGGTGCGGTGATGAAACAGGCTTCAGGCGCGGGAATGGGTTTGGGAAGCGCCGCTCACCGCCTCCCCCGCGAAAGCGGGGGGCCAGGAGCCAAGCGCCCGACCGTTCCAGAACCTTGTCAATGCTGCGGCGACCATGCGCCCCCTTGGCCCCTGGACCCCCGCTTTCGCGGGGGAGGCAGGAAACTGCTAAGCGCAGCCCGTTTCCAAAGCCCCTAAATCGTCAGCTCTTTTCTGCCTTCATCTGTCGTCCTCTCTCCCTTGTCACCGGGTCTTTCACGACCCTTGTTCGGTGATTTGCTGGCTTTCCCGGGCGGCGGCCTGGGCGCGCAGGTCCATGCGGAACTGTTGCAGATCGTCGATGCGCTGATAGGGCAACACCGTTTGCAGGCTCTCCGCCGGCTCACCGCCCAGCAGCGCCAGCATGTGGCGGGCCAGTTCCTCGCCGTCGCGGCGCTGCGGCTGGTAATAGTAGGTCACGCCCTGTTCGAACGGCATGCGGAAGGGCATGCCGCCGAAACCGACGATGCGCAGCCCGTCGCGGGCCGGGTCCATGCCCTGTTCCAGGGCTGCTTCCATGGCGCCGAACATGGAGAGCTGGTTGGCGCACAGGATGGCGGTGACGCCGGGATCGCGTTGCAGCAGGTCGCGCACCGCCCCCTGGCTGGCCCAGACGGACAGGTTGGACGTGACCAGCAACGACCTGTCCCAGGGAATGCCCAGTTCGGCCAGCGCCCGTTGATATCCCCGCAGGCGGAACCCGGCATAGGTCAGGCCGCCCGTGGGATTGAACAGCGCGATGCGCCGATGTCCCTCTGCCGCCAGCCGGACCACGGCGTCATAGATCCCGCCTTCGTCATCATGGTCGACAAAGGCGTGGGGGCTATGCAGTTCCGTGCGGCCGAAGCTGACAAAGGGGAACTTGAATTCCAGGCAGAAGCGCGCGCGTTCATCCATGGGCGTGGTGCGGGAAAAGATGATCCCGTCGGCCAGCCGCTGCTGGAACACGCGGCGCACGGTCTCCAGCGGCGACTGGCTGGCCGTCTGGGCCAGCACGATCAGGTTGTAGCTGTCGCTTTCCAACGTGCGCGACACGCCCTCCACCTGGGCCAGGAAGCCGGCATCGCCATAATCCGCCACCTCGGGCGCGAAGAAGACCGAACATATCTTCATCGTCCGCCCGGTGCGCAGATAGACGCCGCCGGCATCGGGCAGATAGCCCAGTGTGGCCGCCGCCTGCTTCACGCGCGCCACCGTGTCCGGCTTGACCTCCGGCCCGTCCTTCAGCGCCCGGGACACGGTCGTGATCGACAGGCCCAGATGCTCGGCAAGGGTTTTCAGGTTGGTGCGCTGGCTTGGCTGCATGGCGGTCGGCTCTTCGGGTTCACCTGTGGCGGTTGCGTGAGATTAAGGGTTCTCGGGCGGCGGCGGCACCTCATTCTCGTGCATCACCCGCCGCATGAAGTCGAAGGAGGCCTTGGGCGTGCGCTTCAGGGTGCGGTAATCGACATGCACCAGCCCGAAGCGCTTGGCATAGCCGTGCGCCCATTCGAAATTGTCCAGCAGCGACCAGGGCATATAGCCCTGGACATTGGCCCCGGCGGCGATGGCGCGGTGCATGCCGGCCAGATAATCGCGGTAATAGGCGATGCGGTCCTGGTCATCGATGCGCCCGTCGGGGCCGGGAATGTCCAGGAAGGCGGCCCCGTTCTCCGTCACGAAGACGGGCGGGTTGCCATAGTCGCGGCGCAACCCCTCCAGGATCTCCTGGAAGGCGTTGCCATCGATGCCCCAGTTCATCTCTGTCCGGCGCAGATATTTGGGCGGCTCCACGATGCGGAACGGCCAGGCCGTGCCCTCGGCCGGGGACAGATATGTCGGGAAATAATGGTTCACCCCCTGGTAATCCACGGGCTGATGGATCTCCGCCATGTCGCCCGCCTGGATATGCGGGGCAAACCTTTCCAGCATGCTGTCGGGATAGCGGCCCAGATGGACGGGGCCCAGGAAGACGCCGTTCCACTTATCCTCGAACAGCGGCACCAGATGCTGGTCGCGTTCGGCGTACTGGGGCAGGGGGCGGCCCTTGTGCACGGGCAGCACGAAGCCCACGGGCACGCCCGGCGCCAGGCTGCGCACCACGCTGACGGCCCGCCCATGGGCCAGGTTCAGATGGTGTGCCACGCGCACGGCGGCGCGCGGGTCGGTCAATCCGGGGGCATGGCGCCCCTCCTCATTCCCGACCCAGGCGCAGACGGATGGTTCGTTGAAGGTGACCCAGGTGCGGGCCCGGTCGCCCAGCCGCTGCACCATCAGGGCCGCATAATCGGCAAACCATGAGGCACTGTCGCGGTTGACCCAGCCGCCCCGGTCCTGCAACGACTGAGGCAGGTCCCAATGGTAAAGGCAGGGCCAGGGTTCCAGCCCCCGTTCCAGCATGCCATCCACCAGCCGGTCATAGAAATCCAGACCCTTCTGGTTGGTCGCTCCGGTCCCTTCCGGCAGCACCCGGCCCCACATGATGGAAAACCGGTACTGCTGCGCGCCCAAGGTGCGGATCAGGTCCAGGTCATCGGCCCAGCGATGGTAATGGTCGCAGGCCACGGTACCGGTGTCGCCATTGGCCACCTTACCTGGATTGGCGCAATAGCTGTCCCAGATGCTGGGCCCGCGCCCGTCATCGGGCGCCCCGCCTTCGATCTGATAGCTGGAGGTGGAGACACCCCACCTGAACCCGTCGGGAAAACGCATCGTCGCCGTCACTTGTTGCCTGTCGGAAAAAGGGCTCAGCCGGAAACTCCCTGCGACGCCATCGGTGCGCGCAGGGGAATTGTCCGGCATTGGTGGCCGTTCATGAGAAAAATCGTAACGTTTCGAAAAATACCTGTCCAGGGTGAATCTTGGCCTAAACGCATTTTTCCGCGTTTGACATTCCCTGGTTCCTGCCCATACTGCACACAAATCGAAACGTTTTGGATTGTGCGGCGCGATGAAGGTCACGCTCAAATCATGCTGCGCTGCGGCGGGGCTTCTGGCGGTTTCCTGGCTGGCCCTGGAAAGCGCTGCGGCAGAGGCGCCGGCGCTGGAGGTGATGCACTGGCTGACCTCCGGCGGGGAATCCGCATCGCTGGCCGTGGTGCGCGACGCCTACCGCGCCCAGGGCGGGGTCTGGCGTGATGCGCCGGTGCCGGGTGGGTCGTCGGCCCGCGCCGCTGCCGTCAATCGCATCCTGGGCGGCAACCCGCCGCCGGTCTTCCTTTTCTCCCTGGGCTCACAACTGACCGAACTGTCGGCGCATGGGCTGGTCGCGCCCGTGCCGGGGGCGGATGCCGAATGGGACCTTGTGCTGCCGCCCCTGCTGGCCCGCGCGGCGAAATATCAGGGCCGCTATCGGGCGGCACCGCTGAACATCCATGGCGAGAACTGGATGTTCTACAATGCGGCCCTGCTGCAACAGGCCGGGCTGTCCGTGCCGGCGACCTGGGCGGAATTCCTGGATGCGGCCAAGCGGCTGAAGGCGATGGGCAAGACCCCCATCGCGCTGGGCGGCCAGCCCTGGCAGGAACGCCTGCTGTTCAACGCCGTCCTACTGGGCGTCGGCGGGCGCGATTTCTACCGCCGCGTCTACGAGGCGATGGACCCAGCCGCGCTGGAGTCCGACACGATGCTGTCGGCCTTCCGCACCTATGCCAGTCTGCGCCCCTTCGTCGATGAAGGCAGCCCCGGTCGGCGTTGGAACCAGGCGACGGCCATGCTGATGCGCGGCGATGCGGCCTTTCAGTTCATGGGCGACTGGGCCAAGGGCGATATCAGGGCGGCGGGGATGGAGCCGGGGGTGCAGATCGGCTGCGCCCTGGCGCCGGCCCCGGACCCCGCCTACATCATGGTGGTGGACGCCTTCGCCTTCTCCCAGCCGCGCGACGCTGCCATCGCCGACGCGCAGACGCGCTTCGTGTCGGTGATGATGGACCGCGACGTGCAGGCTCGTCTGAACCAGGCCAAGGGCTCCATCCCTGTGCGCACCGACCTGCCCGATGACGGGTTCGATGTCTGCGCGAAACAGGCCATGGCCCTGATCCGCGACCCGCAAACCAACCTCGCCTCCACCGGTATGGGCCTGTCGGGCGGCATGGCGGGGGCGGTGGATGACGCCATTTCGCAATTCTGGAACGACCCGCGCCTGACCCCGGAAGAGGGACAGGCATTGCTGCGCAAATCCATCCTGGCCTTCCGCTGACCCGGACCGCCAGCAACAATAACGACAAAGGGAGGACGGGATGAAGCCATCGCAACGGGCACCCACCATCGCCCTGCTGCCAGCGGGGCTGATCACCTTCGTCTGCTTCTATCTGTTCATCGCCTGGACCTTCGCCATTTCCCTGACCGGCTCGCAATTGCTGCCCAACTGGGATTTCGTCGGGCTGCTTCAGTATGAACGGCTGTTCGCGTCGGCCCGATGGTGGACGGCGTTGGGCAATATGGCGATCTACGGCGCCCTGTTCATCACGGGCTGCCTGACCTTGGGCTATCTGCTGGCCATCCTGATCGACCGCGGCGTGCGGGCGGAGGGGTTGTACCGCACCATCTTCATGCTGCCGCTGTCCATGTCCTTTGTGGTCACGGGCATCATCTGGCAATGGATGCTGAATCCCGGCCTGGGCATTCAGCAGGCGGTGCGCGGCTTAGGCTGGGAGGAATTCGCCTTCAACTGGCTGGTCCGCGCCGACCGTTCCATCTACACCGTGGCGCTGGCCGGCATCTGGCAGCAATCGGGTCTGTGCATGGCCCTGTTCCTGGCTGGCCTGCGCGGCGTCGATCCCAATATCTGGAAGGCGGCGAAGGTCGATGGCATCCCCACCTGGCGGGTCTATGCTTCCATCGTCACGCCCATGCTGCGCCCGGTCTTCTTCACGGCCGGCATCCTGCTGTTCTCCCTGGTGGTGAAATCCTTCGATCTGGTGGTGGCGCTGACGGGCGGCGGTCCCGGCTTCTCGTCGGACCTGCCGGCGCGTTTCGTGATGGAGCATATTCTGAACCGGCAGGAACTGGGCCTGGGTGCTGCCGGCGCCTGCATGATGCTGGCCACCATCGCTTCCGTGGTCGGCCCCTATCTCTATGCCGAAATCCGGCAGAAGAAGGGGGGCTGAACCATGCGGCGTTTACCGCTTTACCTGATGCTGTCCATTGCGGCCCTGATGGTGCTGTTCCCGCTGCTGGTCATGCTGTCGACCTCCCTGAAGCCCCTAGCTGAGATCAACCAGGGCAGCCTGTTCGCGCTGCCGCAGGAACCGACGCTTGCCGCCTGGGCCCGGGCCTGGGGCGGGGCCTGCATCTCCGGGGATTGCCGGGGCCTGTCGGTCTGGTTCGGCAATTCCTTTGCCATCGTGCTGCCGGCTTTGTTCTGCTCCCTGGGTCTGGGGGCGCTGACGGGTTACGCGCTCAGCCTGCGTGCGGCCCGGTGGGTGGACATGCTGTTCGCAGCCCTGCTGATCGGCCTGTTCATCCCGCCACAGGTGACGCTTTACCCCATGATCGTGCTGGTGCGCGAACTGGGGCTGTTCGGCACGCTGGGCGGGCTGGTGTTTGCGCATACGGTCTGGGGCCTGGCCTTCGTCACGCTGCTGTTCCGCAATTTCTTCCTGTCGGTGCCGCGTGACCTGCTGAAGGCGGCGCGCATTGACGGGGCGGGGTTCCTGGCCACCTTCTGGTATGTGATGCTGCCCTTGTCGCTGCCGGTCTGCGCCGTCGCCCTGGTGCTGCAATTCACCTATATCTGGAACGATTTCATCCTGGGCCTGACCTTTGCGGGACCGGGGCGGCAGCCGGTGACCGTGGCGCTGAACGTGCTGGCCGGGTCGCAGTTCGGACCGCAGGAATACAATGTCAATATGGCGGCGACCATGATCGCCGCCCTGCCCACCATCCTGGTCTATCTCCTGTCCGGACGCCTGTTCGTGCGCGGGATCGCGGCCGGGGCCGTGAAGGGATGAACCCGATGCAACGCGTGCGCCTGCATGAAATCGCCAAGAGCTTCGGCTCCACCCTGATCCTGGAACAGATCGATCTGGATATCGAGCCGGGGGAATTCCTGGTCCTGCTGGGCCCGTCGGGCTGTGGCAAGTCCACGCTGCTGAACATCGTGGCCGGGCTGGAGGAACCGTCCGGCGGGCGCATCCATTTCGGCGACCGCGACGTGACGGCTTTGGAACCCGACGCGCGCGACATCGCCATGGTGTTCCAGTCCTATGCGCTGTACCCGACCATGTCGGTGCGCCGGAATATCGGTTTCGGGCTGAAGATGCGCGGCCTGGACCGCGCTGCGATCGAGGGCAAGGTGGCCGGCGTGGCCAAACTGCTGCAGATCGAACATCTGCTGGACCGCAAACCGTCGCAGCTTTCCGGCGGGCAGCAGCAGCGGGTGGCCATCGGCCGCGCCCTGGTGCGCGAACCGCAGGTCTTCCTGCTGGACGAGCCGCTGTCCAACCTGGATGCCAAGCTGCGCGCTGACATGCGCGTGGAACTGAAGCGTCTGCATGAACGGTCCCGCCGCACGACCCTGTATGTGACCCATGATCAGGTGGAGGCGATGACGCTGGCCAGCCGCATCGTGGTCATGAACAAGGGAAGGGTGCAGCAATGCGACCGGCCGGAAACGGTCTATGCCAGGCCGGCCAACCGCTTTGTAGCGGGCTTCGTCGGCGCGCCCACCATGAATTTCCTGGAAGGTGAACTGGCGCTGGTGGATGACCTGCCGGGGCTGCGGCTGGGGCAGATCGTCCTGCCGCTGCCGGGCCTGCCGGTGGGTGTCGGCCTGCGCGTGGGCATGTCGCTGGTCCTGGGCCTGCGGCCGGAACATCTGACCCTGGCCCCGGCGGGAGAGGCCGCGACCTGCCAGGGTCAGGTGCTGATGACGGAACCGACGGGCCCCGACACCTATGTGCTGATCCGGCTGGCGGGGCAGGAGGTGACGGCGCGCATGCCGCCCGGCGTGGCCCTGTCGGCCGGACAGACGGTCGGCCTGCGCCTGGATGGCGCATCGGCTAGCCTGTTTGAAACGGGTGAGGATGGAAGGCGGCTGAATTGACGGATGGAAAGATGGCAGGCGCCCCGCTGGTGCTGGTGATGGGCGTCAGCGGTTGCGGCAAATCCACCCTGGGGGCGGCGCTGGCCGATGCGCTGAGTGTCACCTTTCTGGAAGGGGACAGGCTGCATCCGCCGGACAATGTCGCCCGCATGCAGGCCGGCATTGCCCTGACCGATGCCGACCGCCAAGGCTGGCTGGCAGCCATCGCCGCCCTGATCCGGGATTCCGGCCGGACCGGGGCGGGGCTGGTGGTCGCCTGTTCCGCCCTGAAACGGCGCTACCGCGACATGCTGCGGGCGGACGGGGTGCCGTTGGTTGTCATCCATCTGCACGGGCCGCGTGCGCTTCTGGCCGACCGCATGGCGGCGCGGCCGGGCCATTTCATGCCGCTGTCGCTGCTGGACAGCCAGTTGGACACGCTGGAACCGCCGACGGGGGAACCGCTGACCCTGACGCTGGACCTGCAGCGGCCGATGCCGGACCTGCTGGCGGCCGCGCTGCGCTTCATCACGGCTTGACCATCAATGCCCGGCCGCCGGCCGGCTTCTGATCCAGCGTGGGCGCCGCCACCTCTCCCCCCAGGAAGCCCAGCAGGGCCCGGTCGCCTCCCGCCGCCACCAGCCTGTCTGCGGCCACGCCCTCGGGACGAAAACTGTGGGGAGCGGACGGCAGCAGCGCATCAATGCACCGTCCCAGGGCCACGGGCACGGCCCGGTCGGCCCCGGCATGCAGGATCAGGACGGGCGCCTGAATGTGCGGCAGAAACGATGTCAGCTCGAACCGGTGGCGCAGCAGACCGTGCAGCGGCAGCAGCGGAAAACGGGGGGACAGCAGGGCGGCCAGACTGGGGAAGGGCGCTTCCAGCACCAGCTTCGCCACCGACCGGTCCGCCGCCAGCCCGGCCGCCAGAAAGCAACCGGCCTCGGCCCCATACAGCACCAGCCTGCCGCCGGAAATCCCCCGCTGCACCAGGAAATCCGCCCAGGCACGGGCATCGGTCAGCAGACCGGCTTCCGTGGGCTGGCCCTGATTGCCGCCATAGCCGCGATAAAAGGCCAGCAGCACGCCATAGCCGGCATCGGCCAGCAGCCGGGCCCTGTCGCCCAGCATGCCGGGATGACCATTGCGGCCGGGCAGAATCAGAATGGTGGGCTTGGTCAGCCCATCTGCCGGCCGGAACCAGCCCTCCAGCGTCATCCCGTCGGGGGTGGCGGTCCAGACATTGGTGAAGTCGGACAATCCACAATCGGCCATCGCCACGGCCCCCCGGTGCGGGCGGAACACAAGCCTGTCCTGGTTCGAGCGGAACCAGAAAGCATAGGCCAGCCAGGCCAGGATCAGGGAGAACAGCGCGTACAAGGCGGGCCTTGGGTCCGGACATGGAAACGGGCCCGTATTGGGCCCGTTTCCGTCACGCTTGCCAAGGGGACGATCTACTATTCCAGCAACGACCGCAGCATCCAGGCGGTCTTTTCGTGGATCTGCATGCGCTGGGTCAACAGGTCGGCCGACGGCTCGTCGCTGGCTTCCTCCACGATGGGGAACACGCTGCGCGCCGTGCGGCATACGGTCTCGTGCCCTTCCACCAGCTGGCGGATCATGTCCTGGGCCTTGGGCACGCCGGTTTCCTCGGCCACGCTGGTCAGCTTGGCGAACTGGCTGTAGCTGCCGGGCGCGTGAAAGCCCAGGGCGCGGATACGTTCGGCGATGTCATCCACGGCCGTGTGCAGTTCGGTGTACTGCGCCATGAACATGGTGTGCAGCGTGTTGAACATCGGGCCCGTGACGTTCCAATGGAAATTGTGCGTCTTCAGGTACAGCGTGTAACTGTCGGCCAGAAGGCGCGACAGGCCCTCTGCGATACGGGCGCGGTTTTCGTCCGTGATACCGATATTGATGGCGGGTGCGCTGGCCATGTGTCGCCTCGTCTTTTCCGTGAAGTCTATTCGACAGATGGGCAGTGTGACGGGAAAGGCAAGGTGGGGCAAGCGGCCCATCAAGGGCGAAAGTGCTTGATCAGGCTTCGAAAAATTTGGGGTATTGCCATCCGGCGCAGTGACGCGCGGTGACAATACCCCCAAGTGTCGGGGGCGGGTGGCGCCCCCGCCGGTTCAGATGGAGGCATGCGAACGTTCCATCCAAACCAAGCTCTGTTCAGGACTGTGCCAGCCAGGCGGTGACCGGCGATGGTCACCGCCAACAGGAGAGATCAGGCCACGGCGGCGGTCGTGCTGGACGACGTGCCGGAGCTGTTCTTCTGGCTGTAATTGGCGATCGCCGTCTGCAGCTGGCTGATCAGCTGGGCGATGGGATCGTCTTCATCGCTGCTGCTGCTGTCGGTGCTGCTGCTCAGCAGGCTGGCAACATCGGTGCTGCTGTCCTCGCTGCTGCCGGATTCGCTGCCACCGGGCGGCGGACCACCCGGGGGCGGACCACCCGGGGGCGGACCACCCGGCGGCGGGCCACCGGCACCGCCGAAGGCTTCGGCGCTGGCCGTCGTGCTGCTGCTGTCGGTGGTACCGCTGGCTTCTTCCTGGGCCGACAGCAGGGCGCCGCGCGTCTTGCTATGCATGCGCTGGAAGGACGATTCCATTTCCGCCTGGGTGACGGAACCATCGCTGTCCGCGTCGATGGACTTGAACATGTCCTCGGCGCTGGGGCCGCCGGCCGGGCGATTGGCCGCATTGGCGTCCTTCGGGCCGGCGGCCTGGAATTCCTCCAGCGACAGGCCACCGGACTGGTCGGTGTCGGCGGTCTGGAACCGCTGCTGCGCTGCCTGCTGCCGGCTGACGCCGGACGAAGCATAGGCATTGCTGCTGATGCTGCTGATGCTGCTGATGCTCATGGGTTGCTCCTTTGGGTTTTGCCGGACCCATGCTTTCAACGGAGCAATCTTTGACTTCCTGTCGCCGTTTCTTTCGAAATCATTTCAGAATATTTGGATGATGCGCCGGATGATCAGGGCGGCGTTGCGCGCCGCGTTGCGGGCAAAGGTGGGAAAGTCCAGATGGCTTTCGGCCCCGGCCAGGTCCGACAGGGCCCGCACGACGATCAGCGGCACGCTGAATTTTTCCGCCACCTGGGCCAGGGCGGCGCCTTCCATTTCCACGGCCTGGGCCTGGAATCGGGCCGACAGGTCGGCGCGGGTGGTCGTACAGTTCAGGAAATGGTCGCCCGTCAGCACGGTGCCGAAGCACCAGACCGGCTGCCGCGTCGTCTCGGCCGGGGGAAACAGGTCCAGCCCCGCCAGCACCGACGTCACCTTCTCCCGCAGGTCCGGATCCAGCCCATAGCCGAAACTGTCGTCGAAACCGGGCAGGGGCGGCACGCCCGGCTGATAGGGCTTCAGCCGTCCATCGGCCAGGGCACCGTAATCATGCTGGACCAGGCGGTCGGCGATGACCACATCACCGACATGCAGGTCAGGATCGATGCCGCCCGCCACGCCGGAGAACAGCAGACCGCGCACGCCGAACCGGTGCAGCAGCAGCGTCGCCACGACCGCGGCATTGACCTTGCCGATACCCGCTTCCACCAGCACCGTGGCGCGGCCGTCCAGATGGCCGGTGATGAAACGGAAGCCTGCGATTTCTTCCCGCCTGCCTTCCGTGAAATGTCCGGCCAGCGCCGCCGTCTCCTCGGGAATGGCGCAGATCAGACCCAGGGGTTTTTCTTGAACGGACATCACGGCTCCGGAATGAAGGGTCAGGGGCGGGCGGGGCCGCGGGGACGGATATTCTTGGCGATGGTGCGGATCCGCACCTCCAGCTGGGCTGCGCTGTACGGCTTGACGATGAAGGCGTCAACACCCTGGGCGCGGGCGGCCAGGACATGATCCTTGGTGCCGTGCCCCGTTTCCATGATGAAGGGCAGGTCGGGACGGAGATTGCGCACGGCGGCCAGCAGGTCCATGCCGTTCATGCGCGGCATGGCCCAGTCGCAGATGACCAGATCGACGGCACCGGGATCGCGATGCACGATATCCAGCGCTTCGCTGCCATCATTGGCGGCCAGCGCCTCCCGCACCCCGATCTGTTTCAGCACGTCCAGGATCCAGACCCGGGTCTGCTGCTGATCCTCCACCACCAGAATGCGCAGCGACCGGATCGGGTCCTCGGGCACGTACATGCGGCTCATGTCTCTCTCCCGCGTGCCAGGGCCTCTGCTACCGCACGCCGTAAAGTGTCGGGGTCGATGGGTTTGTACAGCACGGGGATGTCAGAGGGCAGATCCTCCACCTCCGCATGCCCGCGTCCGGGATATCCCGTCATGAACAGGACAGCGACATGGCTGTCCAGTTCCATGATCAGATGGGCCAGCCGCACGCCCCCCAGGGCCGGCATCACCAGATCGGTCAGCAGCAGGTCAATGCCGCCTTCCTCGAACCGTTCCAGCGCCTCCACCCCGTCGGCGGCACCGCGCACAACATAGCCGTCATCCTCCAGGAAGCGGGTGACCAGCGTCAGCAGTTCCGGCTCATCCTCCGCGACCAGGATGGTGGCGGATCGGCTGGGGTCACTGCGCGGCGGGGGCAGGATATCCGGTATGCCTTCGCTGTCGGCGCCGGCCGGGCTGCCGGTCAGCGGCAGCCACAGGGTGAACCGGGTGCCGCGGCCGGGCTGGCTGTCGACCAGGATGGTGCCGCCCGCCTGCTTCACGGTGCCATAGACCATGGCAAGGCCCAGGCCCGTGCCCTGACCCGGCGGCTTGGTGGTGAAGAACGGGTCGAAGATGCGGTCCAGCAGTTCCGGCGGCATGCCGGTGCCGCGGTCGGTGACCGACAGCACAGCATAGCGCCCTTCAGGCAGGGCCACGGGTCGGGCCGTGCCATCTTCCACCGACAGCGCCACCGACAGGGGGCCACCGCCGGGCATGGCGTCGCGGGCGTTGATGGCCAGGTTCAGCAGCGCCTGGGCGGCCATGTCGGGATCGATGGCGACCCAGACGGGGGCGGGGGGCACCGACAGGGACAGGTCGATGGTGGCACCCAGCAGCGGCTTCAGCAGGAATTCCTGTCCACGCAGCACCGCACCCAGATCGATGACGCGCGATGGCGTCGCCCCCTTCTGGCGGGAGAAGGTCAGCAGCTCGCGCGTCAGGGCCGCTGCCCGTTCCACCCCTTGGCCGATCTTGCCCAGGTATGATGCCAGATTGCTGTCCTTGGGCACGCCCTGCTTGGCCATGCCGGCATAGCCGCCGATGACGGACAGGATATTGTTGAAATCATGGGCGATGCCGCCAGCCAGCTGCCCCAGTGCCTCCATCTTCTGGGCCTGGAGCAACTGGCTTTCCAGCTTCTTCTGCTCCGTCACATCGGTGAACAGCACGACGAATCCGCCACCCGACATGGGGAAATGCCGGACCTGCAGCCAGGTGCCATTGCGTCGCTGGCGTTCGTTGAAATAGACACCCTCATGCCGGATGCGGTCATAATCGGCCAGGCTCTCCTCGACCGTCTCGCCCGGATATTCGCCCTGTTCGGCCAGGATGCGGACCAGATCCCGGTCATGCAGGCCGGGGACCATCACGCCGGGCGGAATGTCCAGCAGTTCCGCCACCATGCGGTTGGCGACCAGCAACCGGCCATCGGCGCCGTAGACCTCGATGCCGATGCCGACATTGTCCATCATGCTGTCCAGGATACGGGTCTTCTCCCAGATCTCCCGTTCCGCCAGACGCCGTTCGGTGATGTCGCGCAGATAGGCCGTGTAGCGCTTGCCCGGTCCCAGCGGGACGGCCGTGATGGCCAGTTCGATGGGAAATACGGTGCCGTCGCGGCGCATGGCCTCGATCTCGATGCGCCGGCCCAGCACGGTGCCGGGGGCGCCGGATTTCAGCCGGGCCAGACCATTATCGTGTCCGGCGCGGTGATGGGGCGGCACGATCAGCTCGCTCATCGACCGTCCCACCGCCTCGGTCCGTGTCCAGCCGAAGGTGCGCTCCGCCGCCGGGTTGAACTCCAGGATCACCCCGTCCTCGTCGATGGAGACGATGCAGTCCAGGGCCGTTTCCAGGATGGAGCGGGCGCGGGCCTCGCTCTCGCGCAGGCGCAGCGACGCAGCTGCCTCATGCGTGACGTCGCGGAACAGGCAAAGGACCAGCCGTTCCCGGTCCGCCTGGAACGGCACGGCCGACAGTTCCACCAGCAGATGGCGCCCGTCATGGCTGGTCAGGTCCAGCCGCATCTGGATCACCGGTTCCCCGCCGGTGACGCGACGGAACAGCATCTCGGCCAGGGGCCGTGCATCCGCCGCCACGAAATCCATGATGTGGAAATTGGCCGGGTCGGCATTGCGCTCGACGCCCAGGATGGTGCGGCCGGCGGAATTGACGAAGCGGCCACGCCCCTGCGCGTCATGTACGGCGATGCCGTCCGGCGACAGGTCGACAAGCTGGCGGTAACGCTGCTCGCTTTCGCGCAGGTCCGCCTCACGCTGCTTCAGTTCAGTGATGTCGGAGCGCAGGCACAGGGTGCCGCCATCGGGCATGCGCCGGTCATGCACGCGGATCCAGCGCCCGTCGGTCAGCAGGAATTCGCCCGGCACGCCTGTAGGGTTGCGAAACAGGGCCATGCGTTCGGCGACATATTCCTCCACGTTGCGATCGCGCACATGCAGGTTGTCGCCCAGGCTGATGCCAGACCGCAGCAGCGTTTCGAACGTCACGCCCCGCACCATCAGCCAGGCCGTGGCCGGGAACAGGGCGCGGAAGGCCGGATTGGCATGGACCAGCTTTTCCTGCGCATCAAACAGCGCGACGCCGTCGGTCAGCATGTCGAAAGCGATGCTCAGGCTTTCCAGGTCCAAGATGCCTACCTTCGGATGCAACGGCGCCATGATCTCTGCCGATGGTGCCGTGCCGGCGGCCCCGGATCAAGGAGGGATCACAGCGGCAGGGCGGCATTGATCCGTTGAACCACCCCCGCCCAGTCGCCGCAGCGCTGCTGGCGGAACAGGCGCATGGACGGATACCAGGGGGTGCGGTTGCCGCCTTCCAGCCAGCGCCAGTCGGTGTCGGTGGCGATCAGGGTCCAGACGGGGCGGCCCATGGCGCCCGCCAGGTGGGCCAGGGCGCTGTCGGGCGCGATCAGCAGGTCCAGGTTGGCCAGGATGGCCGCACTGTCGGCCCATCCTCCGATGTCCGGCGCCAGATCGGTGACGGGGCCGGGCAGGGCAGCGGCGGCCAGCTGTTCATGGCCGGCGGCCACCTGCATCGCGTACCAGTCGGCGCCGGTGCGGGCCAGCAGCGGCAGCAGCGGGGGCAGGCCGGGGGAACGCCAGCGGTCGCCCGGATGGGCCGGATTGCCGGCCCAGCTGATGCCGATGCGCGGCCGGCCGGAACGCTTCGGCAGTCGTTCAGCCCAATGGGCGGTGCGTGCCGGCTCGGCCGACAGATAGGGGCCGGCCCAGGTGATGGTCTGCGGCGTCAGGTCCAGCAGGCCGGGCAGGTCCAGCAGCGGCACCTGGAAATCGGCTGGCGGCACGGGGTCCCCCGGCATCAGCACCTGTCCATGGCGTCCGTCCGCGAACAGCGGGGCCAGGGCCGCCGGCACCTCCAGCATCACCGCCGCCCCCGTCTTGATCAGGGCCTGGGTCAGCCGGGCACACATGATGGTGTCGCCGGCCCCTTGTTCATGCCAGACCAGGATGCGGCGTCCGTCGGGGTTCTGCCCTTGCCAGGGTGGCAGGGTCTGGTGGCGGGGCGGGCGGGTGGATACCGACCAGCGATGGTGATAGGCCGCGAATCCCTCTGCCCAGCGGCCCAGCCGCAGCAGCGCCAGCGACCGGCCCAGCAGGGCGGACGGGTCGCCGGGCGCCCGTTCCAGACAATGGTCGAATGCCGCCAATGCCCCGGCCGGATCGCCCGTGACGCGTCGATAAAGCCCGGCATCGCGCCAGACATAGGACTGGTCGGGCGCCAGTTCCAGCGCGGCCGCCAGATGCGGGCCCGCCGCCGCTTCGCGGCCTGTATGTAACAGCAGATTGGCCAGGGCGCAGCGCGCCGGCACCAGGCGCGGGGCTTTCTCCACGGCCCGCGACAGCATCGCCTCCGCTTCATCGGCCGCACCGCGCCGGCGGGCGTCGTCGCCCAGCATCAGCAGGGCGCCCGCATGATCCGGGGCAGCGGCCAGGACCTGCCGCCACAGCGACAGGGCCCCATCGGCATCCCCGCGTGCGCCGGCTGCCTGGGCGGCACGGACCAGATCGGCGGGCGGTGGGCTGCTCACCATTGTTTTTCCGTCAGGGTCGGCTTGCCCTGCACTGTGCTGCTGGTGGCCTCCGGCATGCGCACCAGCCGGTCGCTGCGGATCACCGGCAGGGGGTCGGGATCGTAAATGTCCTTCAGGCGGCGATATTCCTGGGTGTGAAATTCATTCTGTTCCTGGAAATCGGGTTCGCCATGCCGACCGGTGACGATGATTTCCTCCTCCATCGCCGGGGCGGGCTTGCTCTCTGTCTTCTTCGGGGTGTCGGACGGTGGCGCGGCGCTCTGCGCGCCGGCTGGAATCGATGCCAGCAGGCACAGGGCCGGCAATGCCGACAGCAGCGTGGAACGGACGCGATTCCCTCTGGAATTCAACATGCTGGAACCTTCACCGAGAACCCTTCGGGTCAGCATAGGCCATTTCCGGACCCGATGCCCCTGCTTTGCACGGCCATACCCCTTCTTACCCGCCGTCCGGCCTGTCAGGGGGTGGAACAAAGTGAACGGAATGAGAACATTTGCGCTTGGCGGGTGAGAACAAAGAAGGTACAACAGGTGCAGTTGAACGGGCATGCACATCCGTGCGAGAAGGTAGGGGACAGATATGTCGGCAGCTCCACTCCGTCTGGTTGAAACACCCATGGACAAACAAAAAGCTCTGGATGCGGCCCTAGGCCAGATCGAACGCGCGTTCGGCAAGGGCTCGATCATGAAGCTCGGCGCCAAGGAGGCATTGACGGAGACGGAGGTGGTTTCCACCGGTTCCCTCGGCCTCGACATCGCGCTGGGCATTGGCGGCTTCCCGCGGGGCCGTATCATTGAAATTTATGGGCCGGAAAGCTCGGGCAAGACCACCCTGGCCCTGCATGCCATCGCCCAGGCACAGAAGAATGGCGGTGTCTGCGCCTTCGTCGATGCCGAACATGCGCTCGACCCGTCCTATGCTCGCAAGCTGGGCGTGGATGTGGACGAACTGCTGATCTCTCAGCCCGACGCCGGTGAACAGGCGCTGGAAATCGCCGACACGCTGGTCCGCTCCGGTGCCATCGATGTGCTGGTGGTGGATTCGGTGGCGGCCCTGGTGCCGCGCGCCGAACTGGAAGGGGAGATGGGCGACAGCCATGTCGGCCTGCATGCCCGCCTGATGAGCCAGGCGCTGCGCAAGCTGACCAGCTCCATTTCCAAGTCGCGCTGTCTGGTGATCTTCATCAACCAGATCCGTCTGAAGATCGGCGTCATGTTCGGCAATCCGGAAACGACGACGGGCGGCAACGCGCTGAAATTCTACGCTTCCGTCCGCCTGGATATCCGCCGCATCGGCGCCATCAAGGACCGGGAGACGGTGACGGGCAACCAGACCCGCGTGAAGGTGGTGAAAAACAAGATGGCGCCGCCGTTCCGCGTTGTCGAATTCGACATCATGTATGGTGAAGGCGTGTCGAAGGTCGGCGAGTTGCTGGATCTGGGCATCCAGGCCGGCGTCGTCGACAAGTCGGGCTCCTGGTTCTCCTATGACGGGCAGCGTATCGGGCAGGGGCGTGAGAATGCCAAGACCTTCCTGCGCGCCAACCCGACCGTGGCCGACAGCATCGAACAGAAGATCCGCGCCAATGCCGGCATCGTGGCGGGCGCCATGATGGGCACGCCGGAAACCGATGGCGAGGCGTCCAGCCCGGAATGATACCAATCCGCCGAGGGCTTGACCCTTGGCGTATTGGAGGCCGCCGACCGGCGGCCCGCCGCACATGCGGCGTAAGCCAAGGGCGCGGATGCGCCCGCCCGGCGCCTGAGGGAACATGAAATCTCCCTTGATCGGTCACGAGCAAGGGAGATTGGAATAGGCAGTTCGATCCGTCCTGGATGGATCGAATGAAGGGGGAGTGCGGGGTGACCTGCATTCCCTCTTTCGCTTTCGGAGTGGCTGGGCATTCCACTCCGGGTTCAGGGGGGGCGTGATGTTGCATCCTGTTGCACATGCTTATCGGGGTGAAAAGCGGTCTGGCATGGCGCCTATAGGAAGCCGGGCATGGACAGGGTGCTGTCGGCCAAGGTAAAACCGCCATCCCCTTGTCGTGTCCATGCAATCAGGCCGTCATCCCATGTCCAAGAAGACCGTCAACGACATCCGCACCACCTTCCTCGACTATTTCGGGAAGCACGGCCACGCCATTGTCGACAGCTCGCCGTTGGTACCGCGCAACGATCCGACGCTGATGTTCACGAATGCCGGCATGGTGCAGTTCAAGAACGTCTTCACCGGTCAGGAACACCGGCCCTACAGCCGCGCTACCACCTCGCAGAAATGCGTGCGCGCTGGCGGCAAGCATAATGACCTGGATAATGTCGGTTTCACGGCCCGCCACCACACCTTCTTCGAAATGCTGGGCAATTTCTCCTTCGGCGACTATTTCAAGGCCGATGCGATCGAACTGGCCTGGAACCTGATCACCAAGGAATTCGGCATTCCGGCCGACAAGCTGACGACCACCGTCTTCCATAATGATGACGAGGCGTTCGATCTGTGGAAGAAGATCGCCGGCCTGCCGGACGAGCGCATCATCCGCATCCCGACCTCGGACAATTTCTGGATGATGGGCGATACGGGTCCCTGCGGCCCCTGCTCGGAAATCTTCTATGATCACGGCGACAAGATCGCCGGCGGCCCGCCGGGCAGCCCGGATCAGGATGGCGACCGCTTCATTGAGATCTGGAATCTCGTGTTCATGCAGTATGAACAGATGCCGTCCAAGGATGGCGGGTTCGAACGCGTGCCCCTGCCCAAGCCGTCGATCGATACCGGCATGGGCATGGAACGTCTGGCCGCCGTGATGCAGGGCGTGCATGACAATTATGACACTGACATCTTCAAGGCGCTGCTGGCTGCGTCGGCGGAAGTGACGGGCGCCAGCCTGAATGGTCCGCAGGTGACCTCGCACCGCGTCATCGCCGACCATCTGCGCTCCTGCTCCTTCCTGATCGCCGACGGCGTCATGCCGTCGAACGAAGGGCGCGGCTATGTCCTGCGCCGCATCATGCGCCGCGCCATGCGCCATGCCCATATGCTGGGCGCCAAGGATCCCGTGATGCACCGTCTGGTCCCCGCCCTGGTGCGGGAGATGGGCGGCCATTATGGCGAGCTGGTGCGCGCACAGGCGCTGATCACCGAAACGCTGCGCCTGGAAGAAACCCGCTTCAAGCAGACACTGGACCGCGGTCTGAAGCTGCTGGACGAGGCGGAAGGCGGCTTGGCCACCGGTGAAGCGCTGCCCGGCAATGTCGCCTTCACGCTCTATGACACCTATGGCTTCCCGCTGGACCTGACCCAGGACGTGCTGCGCACCCGCAACCGTCCCGTGGATGTGGACGGCTTCAACGCCGCCATGGAGGAACAGCGCAAGAAGGCCCGCGCCGCCTGGTCCGGCTCGGGCGAGGCCGCAACGGAACGTGTCTGGTTCGAAGTGAAGGACGAGCTGGGCGCCACGGAATTCCTGGGCTACGACACAGAACTGGCTGAAGGCGCCGTGACCGCCATCCTGGACAAGGAAGGCAACCGTCTGACCAGCGTTGGCGAAGGCCAGGAAGTGCTGATCGTCGTCAACCAGACGCCCTTCTATGGCGAAAGCGGCGGTCAGGTTGGCGATTGCGGTGCCATGGTCTCCGCCAAGGGCGCGGAAGTGACCGTGCGCGACGTGCAGAAGAAGCTGGGCGCCGTCTTCGCCCATATCGGCACGGTGACCAAGGGCACCCTGGCCGTGGGCGATGCCGTCGAACTGAAGGTCGATACGGTTCGCCGTGGTGCCATCCGCGCCAACCACAGCGCCACCCACCTGCTGCATGAGGCGCTGCGCCGCCGCCTGGGCGACCACGTCACCCAGAAGGGCTCACTGGTCAGCGCCGACCGGCTGCGCTTCGACATTTCCCAGCCCAGCCCGCTGGCCGCCAATGACATTGCCGACGTCGAGGCGACGGTGAATGCCCGCATCCGCGGCAACAGCGACGTCACCACCCGTCTGATGACCCCCGATGCCGCCATCGCCGTCGGCGCCATGGCCCTGTTCGGGGAAAAGTACGGTGAGGAAGTGCGCGTCGTCTCCATGGGTGGCGTGGATGCGGCCGGCAACAAGGAATTCTCCGTCGAACTGTGCGGCGGCACCCATGTCCGCCGCACGGGCGATATCGGCCTGTTCAAAATCGTGTCGGAAGGGGCGGTGTCTGCCGGTGTCCGCCGGATCGAGGCGCTGACGGGGGCTGGCGCGCTGGCCTATCTGGAACAGCAGGAAGGCCGTCTTCTGGATGCCGCCCAGGCGCTGAAGGTGCCGGCGGGTGAGGTGGTGGCCAAGGTCACCGGCCTGCTGGAAGAACGCCGCCGGATGGAAAAGGAACTGGCCGATCTGCGCCGTCAGGTGGCGCTGGGTGGCGGTGGTTCCGGCGGGGCGTCGGAAGTGAAGCAGATCAATGGTCTGGGCTTCATCGGCCGCGTCGTCGCCGACCTGCCGGCCAAGGATCTGAAGCCGTTCGCCGATGAGCTGAAGAAGCAGGTCGGCACCGGCGTCGTCGTCGCCATCGCCGTGGCTGACGGCAAGGCGTCGGTCGTGGTCGGCGTCACGGAAGATGCGGTGGTCAAGGCCAGTGCCGTCGATCTGGTCCGCGTGGCAGCAGCCGCCATGGGCGGCAAGGGCGGCGGCGGCCGTCCCGACATGGCCCAGGCCGGCGGTCCCGACGGCGACAAGGCCGCCGACGCCATCGCCGCGGTCGAGGCCGCCCTGGCGGGTTGATCGAAAGGGCAGGGGCCGGGACGACACTCCTGGCCCCGCCTGCGAAGGCTTCGTCTTCCTTCCAGGGGGCGCGTGGACTACACTGCTGAAGGTTTGCGCCATTAGAGGAAGGCTTCCAATGGATAGCCAGATGCCTACACCCCAGGCCCTGATTGGCACTTGGCGCCGGTTTGGTCCTTTGGGGCCAGTCTATGAGGTCGTTGCAGCCGGCAGCAGTTTGGAGGGGGGCGACCGTTCCATGCGCATCCGCGTGGTGGAAAGCGGGGAGGAGTTGGATTACCGGCTTTCGGAAATTCTCGATGATCCCCGGGATCGCTGATGTTTGCCATTGCCTTTGACCTTGTCGTTGCGGAAACGGCGCAGCGTCACCCCAGGGGTGTGTCCCAGGCCTATTCGGATATCGGTGCCTGTCTTGCCCGCTTCGGCTTCGACCGCGTCCAGGGCAGCTTATACATCACATCGCGCGATGATCTGGCGAACCTGTTCGCGGCTATCCAGGCGCTAAAACTACTGCCCTGGTTTCCGGCCTGCGTCCGCGATATCAGAGCGTTCAAGGTCGACCATTGGTCAGATTTCACGGGCATTGTGAAATCTCCCTGACCGCCCCCCCCTCAGGCATCCTCCAACGCCCAGTCGAAGGCGCGTTCCTCCTCGGCATCGGCGATCACCACATCCTCTTCCAGCGTCTCCACGGTGACGCGCAGGCGCTGTGCCGGCTCAATGCCCAGTCGGCGCAGGATGTCGGGCAGTTGTTCGGGGGTGACGTTGTCCAGAACCTGTCGCATGGTCGGTCCTCCGGCTTGCCGCAATTCAAGGGTAGCCATTCCGGGTCGTTCCGGCAATGATGCCGCGCGGACCCATTGAACAGCCCGGCAGACCATGACCCGTTTCCAAGGTACCCAGGATTACGTCGCCACCGATGATCTTCGCGTTGCCGTGAATGCGGCCATTACCTTGCAGCGACCGCTGCTGGTGAAGGGCGAACCGGGGACGGGCAAGACCGTGCTGGCGCAGGAGGTGGCGAAGGCCCTGGGCCGGCCGCTGCTGTCCTGGCATGTGAAATCCACGACCAAGGCGCAGCAGGGGCTGTATGAATATGACGCCGTCAGCCGCCTGCGCGACAGCCAGCTGGGCGACCCGCGCGTCAAGGACATCAAGAACTATATCCGCAAGGGCCCGCTCTGGAATGCGTTCGAGGCCGACGAACCGCCCGTCCTGCTGATCGACGAGATCGACAAGGCCGATATCGAGTTCCCCAACGATCTGTTGCAGGAACTCGACCGCATGGAATTCTTCGTCTACGAGACGGGGGAGACCATCAAGGCCGTCAAGCGGCCCGTCGTCATCATCACATCGAATAATGAGAAGGAACTGCCCGACGCCTTCCTGCGCCGCTGCTTCTTCCATTACATCCGCTTCCCCGATGCCGACACCATGGCCCGCATCGTGGAGGTGCATTTCCCCGACCTGAAGGCCGAGCTGCTGCGCGACGCGCTGACCCTGTTCTATGAGGTGCGCGACGTGCCGGGGCTGAAGAAGAAGCCCAGCACGTCGGAACTGCTGGACTGGATCCGGCTGCTGCTGGTGGAGGATGTGTCGCCGGAAACGCTGCGCCAGCGCGACCCGAAGAAGCTGATCCCGCCGCTGCATGGCGCCTTGCTGAAGAACGAACAGGACGTTCACCTGTTCGAACGCCTGGCCTTCCTGGCACGGCGCAACAACCAGGGCTGAGCGGGCGCCGGGCGGTGGGGAGCCTAAAGCTCCCCGAAGCTCTGCACCAGACTGCCGACGATCAGATACCAGCCGTCGATCAGCACGAAGAAGATCAGCTTGAACGGCAGCGAGATCATGGCTGGCGGCAGCATCATCATGCCCATGGCCATCAGCACCGACGACACGACCATGTCG
This sequence comes from Niveispirillum sp. FG148, assembly GCF_057809655.1. Lineage (NCBI taxonomy): Bacteria > Pseudomonadati > Pseudomonadota > Alphaproteobacteria > Rhodospirillales > Azospirillaceae > Niveispirillum > Niveispirillum sp. FG148. The sequence goes on along the minus strand of NZ_JBMDKJ010000039.1, from coordinate 22,255 downwards.
ATGACCAGGAAGGGCACGAAGACCAGGAAGCCGATCTCGAACGACCGCTTCAGTTCCGACAGCATGAAGGCGGGGATGACGACCTGCAGCGGTACATCCTTCGGTTCCGCCACGGGTGGGGTCTTCGACATGTCCATGAACAATTGCAGGTCGCGTTCCCGCACATGCCGCATCATGAAGGTATGGAAGGGCGCCACCGCCCGCTTGAAGGCCGTGATCTCGTCCACCTCCTCATTGATCAGGGGGCGGATGCCCTGCTCGTAGGAGGTCTGGAGCGTGGGCGCCATGATGAAGAAGGTCAGGAACAGCGCCAGACTGACCAGCACCTGGTTGGGCGGCACCTGCATCGTGCCCATGGCGGAACGCAGAAAGCTCAGCACGATGGTGATGCGCACGAAGCAGGTCATCATGATCAGGATGCTGGGCGCCAGAGACAGCACCGTCAGCAGGGCGATGAACTGCACCATGCGGCCCGTGCCGCTGGGGCCCTGGTCGCCCAGGTCCAGCGACAGGCTCTGCGCCATGGCAGGCCCCGCCGCCAGCGCCAGCAACAGGCCCAGCGGCAGTCCGAAGCGGGCCAGAAGGGAGAGAAGCGGCTTGCCCGTCATGCCGGTGGGTCCATCCTGTCCTGGCGGTCCAGCACCGCCTTGAATTCATTCGTGCTGCCACCCGGGGGGGTGATGCCCGTTTCCACGACCCGGTCGTCACTCTGGCCCAGCAGCAACAGATGCTCCACCCCGTCACGCTTGACCAGCACCAACCGGCGCCGCGCGTCCAGGGCCAGCACCTCCACGATGCTGAGGCGTCGGTCGCCCTTGCGCCGCATGGGCAGGCCGGCCGCCGGGCCGAACCGCCGCAGCAACAGGGCAAAGCCCCCGATCAACCCCAGGACCAGGGCCAGGGCCAGGACCAGGCGCAGATAATTGCTGGCGTCCATCAGATATCCTTGCCGGCCCGGTAGGCCTGGGTGGCCCGCATGCGGGTGGCGTGGGTCTCGCTGCCGCCAAGCTTGGCGCCATGCACCCGCTCCATGGTGCTGGTCACCCGGTCCAGCAGGCCCAGAACGGCATCCAACTGCGGCAGCAGACCGCGCGCCTCTTCGGGGGGAAGGGCGACGGCGGCCTCCAGGATGGGCTGCACCTCACGCTCCAGCCCCGCCAGATCCACCATCTTGCCCGCGGCCAGTGCCTCCTCCCCGCGGGTCAGCAGGTCCAGAAGACTGTCCAGCGTCTGGGCAATGTCGGCGGCAGCGGGCTGACCGGGGATGGCGGGGGGCTGGCTCATGGTGCGGATGCGGGCTCTTCACTGTTCGGGCCGGCGGAACGCGGTTCGTTCCAGGTGCCGTTGGCACGATAGACATAGGCAAGGATTTCCGCCACGGCGGCAATCGCTTCAATGGGAATTTCGCTTTCCACGTCGACGGCGGCAAGTATTTCCGCAAGGTCGGCATCGGTGCGGACCTTCACCCCATGGGCAAAGGCCAGTTCAAGGATCTGTTCGGCCACCGCGCCATGGCCGGTGGCGACGACACGGGGCAGGCTGGCATCGCCGCGGTCGTTGCGCAGCGCCACCGCCACGGGGCGGCGCATCGGCGGTCTGGCATCTGTCTCCGGTCCCTGGTTCACGGCCCCTGATTCCCTGGTCGAACAGCTGTTCCGGCGGCGAAACCACCTATATGGCTGCACGCAGCATAGCAGAATGCAATTCGGGCCGCAGCCGGTGTTGCGCGATGCGATTTCATGTTTATCCATCCCGCCGATGCGTTATGGTGGATATTGGAATGGCGCGTGGACAGCGCCGCCGTTCGCATGCTCCGCAAAATGCGGGCCAGTCCGGGGCGTGATGCCGTCGGAAAGAGCGCCGATGGCGTGGAAATTGCATTGTGCTGGTCATGTCAATGGTGCTGCGGTGGCGCCAGAACGTGGAAGGATGGGAGCGTTCGCCATGGATCTGAAGGATAGCGGTCTGTTCCGCCTGATGTCGGACAAGATGGCCTGGCACAACCAGCGGCAGGAGCTGTTGTCGAAGAACATCTCCAACGCTGATACGCCCCATTACCGTCCGCATGACCTGGTCGAGTTTGATTTCAAGAAGCAGCTGCGCAATTCCGCGCGCATGCAGCTTGCCGGATCGCAGTCCGGTCATCTGTCCGGCACCATCCCTGAAAAGGGAGCCTTTACCGACGCTGCTGAACGGACGCCCTATGAGACGTCGCCCGACGGCAACTCCGTGGTGCTGGAGGAGCAGATGATGAAGGTTGGCCAGAACAACATGGAATATCAGACCGTGACCAACCTGTACCGCAAGCAGGTCGGCATGCTGAAAACCGCCATGACGCCGCCGCGTTGATGATGGGCTGCGCGCCTGAGGGAGGTTTGAGATGGATCTGATGAATTCGATGGCGGCATCGGCCGCCGGCATGAAGGTGCAGGGCACGCGCCTGCGCATCATTGCTGAAAACCTGGCCAACGCCAATTCCACCGCCCCGTCGCCGGGCGATCTGCCCTACCGGCGCAAGGTGATCCTGTTCCAGAACGCGCTGGACAAGGAATTGGGGACCAATCTGGTCCAGGTGAAGAAGATCGACGTGGACCGCAGCGACTTCCAGCGCCGCTACGATCCGGGTCATCCCAGCGCCGACAAGGACGGCTACGTCCTGATGCCCAATGTGAACTCCCTTTATGAAAGCATGGACATGCGCGAGGCGCAGCGTTCATACGAGGCGAACCTGAACACGCTGGATGCCACGCGGCAGATGGTGATGCGCACGGTCGACCTGCTGCGTTCCAACTGATCCTTCTCCGCCCTTCTGAGAGAGACACGCCATGGCCATTCCCTTCAGCAATGCCGCTTCCGCCTATGCCAGTGCTGCCATGCGCGGGCTGTCCGCCCCTGCCGGCAAGGCCGCGGCGCCGTCTGACGGCCCGTCCTTTGGCGACATGCTGGAAGGTGCTGTCACCCAGTCCCTGGATACGATGCACAAGGGAGAGGAGATGACGGCCAAGGGCGTCGTGGGCAAGGCCGATCTGGCTGATGTGGTCAATGCCGTGACCAATGCGGAAGTGACCTTGCAGGCGGTGGTGAATGTCCGCGACAAGGTGATCTCCGCCTATCAGGAAATCCTGCGCATGCCGATGTGACGGACAGGTCCCCGTCATGACCGAGGCAGAGGCCATCGAAGTCGTCCGCGACGCGTTGTTCACCACCATCATCGTCAGCCTGCCGCTGATGCTGATTGCTTTGGTTGTTGGCCTGGCCATCTCCCTGTTCCAGGCGCTGACGCAGTTGCAGGAACAGACGCTGACCTTCGTGCCGAAGATCCTGCTGATGTTCACGGCCATGGTCTTTCTGCTGCCCTTCATGAACAGCCATCTGAAGACCTTCACTGAACGCATCATGGATCGGATTGTGGCCGTGGGCACGGCGCAGGATGGGGATGGCGGCTGATGGCGCTGGATGCGATCCTGGGCGGGTCGGTCTATGTGTTCCTGATGGTTTTCGTGCGTCTCGGCTCGGCCTTGCTGATCATGCCCGGCTTTGGCGAACAGTATGTATCGCCGCGCATCCGTCTGCTGTTTGCGCTGGCCGTGTCCTTCCTGTTGCTGCCTGTGCTGTTGCCTATGATGCCCAAGGCCCCGGCCAGCCCGGCCGATCTCGCCCTGCTGATCGTGGCGGAGGCGCTGATCGGCATTTTCCTGGGGACCGTCGCCCGCATGCTGATGTCGGCGCTGGAGGTGGCGGGTTTCATGATCGCCAATCAGATGGGCCTGTCGGCCGCACAGGCATTCAACCCCGCCATGTCGCAGCCGGGCAACCCGGTTTCCGCCGTCCTTGGCGTCCTGGCGCTGATCGTCATCTTTGCCACCGACCTGCATCACCTGCTGCTGATGGCGGTCGTAGACAGCTACAGCCTGTTCGTGCCCGGACAATGGCTGCCGCTGGGCGATGTGTCGCAGCATCTGGCGCGCCTGCTGGGCGACAGTTTCATTATCGGCCTGCAGCTGTCGGCGCCGTTCACCGTGATCGGCCTGCTGTTTTATCTTGGGCTCGGACTGATCTCGCGACTGGTGCCGCAGATCCAGGTCTTCTTTGTCGGCGCACCCATCCAGATCATCCTGGGGATGGCGTTGCTGGCGTTCAGCCTGACGGCCCTGATCACCTTCTGGCTGGCCCGGTTCGAAGGGCAACTTGTCAACATTCTGCAGCTGTGACGGGGGAGGGACCGAATGGCTGAAGACCAGGATGACGACAGCAAAACAGAAGATCCTTCCAGTAAACGCTTACAGGATGCGCGCGAGAAGGGTCAGGTCCCGAAATCACAGGAATTCAGCCACCTGTTTGTGCTGGGGGCTTCGCTGATCCTGATCATGATGGTGCTGCCCTGGTCGTTCGGGCGTATCAACCTGACCATAACCCCCTTCATCGAACAGCCCCACGCCATCCAGATGGATGGCGGCGCGCTTGGCGTGATTTTCACCGATCTGATCACCAGCGTCACCATCTCCATGGCCGTGCCGCTGATCATCCTGATGGTGGCGGCTGTGGTCGCGTCGGTGGTGCAGGTGGGCTTCCTGATCACGACGGAAAAGGTTTTCCAGTTCGATCTGTCGCGCCTCAATCCCCTGTCGGCGCTGGCCCACAAGTTCTCGATGAAGAACCTGGTCGAATTCCTGAAATCCCTGTCCAAGCTGCTGATTGTCGGGTTCGTCGTCTACACGATGCTGCGTCCGCTGTGGAATTCGGTCGACCATTTCATCGCCATGGCCCTGCTGGATGTGGTGAAGGAAACGCAGCATCTGGCGGCCAAGATCATCATGGCCGTGCTGCTGGTGCTGCTGGTCCTGGCCGGCGCCGATTACATGTATCAGCGCTTCAGCTTCATGAAGCAGATGCGCATGACCAAGCAGGAGATGAAGGAGGAATTCAAGCAGGCGGAAGGTGATCCGCTGATCAAGGGCAAGATCCGCCAACTGCGTATCGAACGCGCCCGTAACCGGATGATGGCGAATATCCCGACCGCCGACGTCGTGGTGACGAACCCGACCCATTATGCGGTCGCCTTGAAATATGATCCGTCCGTCATGAATGCGCCGACGGTCGTGGCCATGGGCGTTGACCATCTGGCCCAGCGCATCCGGGAAATCGCGGAAGAACATGGCGTGCCCCTGATTGCCAATCCGGCCCTGGCCCGCGCGCTTTACGCGACGGCCGAGGTCAACCAGGAAATCCCCACCGACCATTACAAGGCGGTGGCCGAGGTCATCTCCTATGTGTTCAAGATGAAGCGCAAACCCATTCCCCGTTGATCGCCGCTTCCTTCCACCGTCAAAACCCGGCCAGACATGCGCAGACGAGAACCAGCCTCCCTTCCCGGCATGAATGCGACGGCCCGCGCCGCGGCCCTGGGGCTGGCCGGCATGGTGGTGATCGCCCTGCTGGCCCTGGTCTTTCTTGCCCGCCTGGACGGGCCGCCCCCGGCCGAGTGGACGGGTGGATTGCGCGGCGGCCTGATCGTCTGGGCGGCAGGGGCGGCGCTGGCCATCTGCGCCCTGCTGCTGATCCGGATCATCGGGGCCCGCAGTGCGCAGACGGAATGGCGGCGCCACCTGCTGGCCCGCGCACTGGAAGCATCGCCGGTGCCGACGGTGCTGATTGGACCCGACGGGCGTGCCGTCCTTTATAACCCCGCCTTTCGTGATCTGGCTTCGCCGGGGCGGCAGCCACCGCTTGATGCCTTGGCGCGCGCGGCGGGCACTTCCCTGGCGCCATTGGAAATCAAACGGTTGCTGGCCGCTGTTGAACGTGGGGTTGAAGGCGACACCATCCTGGGATTTGCCGATGGCCGGGAATTGCGCCTGTCGGTGCGTGTTCTGGACGGCTGCCCCGGCCATTCGCTGTGGCAGATGGAGACGGTGCCACCCGCTGCGTCCGATAATGCGGCTCCGCCGGTTGCGGAACCGCCGGCACCCATGGTTCTGGCCGGAGAGGATATGGCGCAGGTCTGCGACGACATGCTGTCGCCGCCGGTCGAACTGCGTTTCCAGCGCTTTTTCGCGTATGCGCCCATCGGCATCGCCCTGGTCGATGCGGATTTCCGGTTGGTGGAATGCAACGGCGCTGTGCTGATGCTGGCCGGCCTGCCGGGGGATGAGGCGCAGGGGCGGCCTTTCGTCAATCTGTTCCGGCGGGACCAGCGCAGCAACCTGCAGCAGCACCTGACGGCCATTCGCGACGGCGCTGACGGTGGCACACCCTACGAGGTGCAGCTGCGTGGCTCCCCTGGACCCATAGTCCATCTGTTCGTGCGTCGCCTGGACGGCCGCGGGGCGCCGGAACTGATCCTCTATCTGGTGGATATGACCAACCAGAAGAACCTGGAGGCGCAGTTCGTCCAGTCCCAGAAGATGCAGGCCATCGGTCAGCTTGCCGGTGGCGTCGCGCATGATTTCAACAATCTGCTGACGGCCATGATCGGCTTCTGTGACCTGCTGCTGTTGCGGCACAAGCCGGGAGACCATTCCTTCACCGACATCATGCAGATCAAGCAGAATGCCAATCGGGCCGCCAACCTGGTGCGGCAGCTGCTGGCCTTCTCCCGCCAGCAGACGTTGCAGCCCCGTGTTCTGTCGGTTACCGACGTTCTTGCCGAACTGTCCAATCTGCTGCGCCGTCTGATCGGTGAGAATATTGAACTGCGGATGATGCATGGCCGCGACCTGGGGCTGGTCAAGGTGGATCAGGGGCAGTTGGAGCAGGTGATCATTAATCTCTGCGTCAATGCCCGCGACGCCATGGCCGGCACGGGCGGGCGGCTGACCATTCTGACCTCCAATGTCCATGTGGCAGAGCCGGTGCAGCGGGCAACGGAAACGATGCCGCCGGGAGATTATGTGCTGGTGGAGGTCATCGATACCGGCGTCGGTATTCCGCCTGAAAATCTGCAGCGCATTTTTGAGCCGTTCTTTTCTACCAAGGAGGTGGGGTCGGGTACCGGGCTGGGCCTGTCCACGGTCTATGGCATCGTGCGGCAGACGGGCGGCTTCATCTTTGTCGACAGCGCGCCTGGGGATGGCGCCAAATTCTCCATCTATCTGCCGCGCTTCCAGGAGGATGGCGCCACCGCCGCTGCGGTCGAGCGGGCGGAGAAGGGGGCAGCCGATCTGACCGGCGTCGGTCGCATCCTGTTGGTGGAGGATGAAGACGCCGTGCGCGTCTTCTCCGCCCGCGCCCTGCGCAACAAGGGGTATGAGGTGGTGGAAGCCAAGAGCGGAGAGGCGGCCCTGGACCTGCTGCGCGGGCCGGAAAGGCCGCCGGTCGATCTGATTGTCACCGATGTCGTGATGCCGCAGATGGACGGGCCGGCCATGATCCGCGCTGTGCGTGAATTCATGCCCGACGTGAAGGTGATCTTCATTTCCGGCTATGCGGAGGAACGTTTCCGCAGTTCCGTCGGCGGCGGGGAGGTCGTCGAATTCCTGCCCAAGCCTTTCAGCCTGAAACAGCTTGCCACTAAGGTGAAGGAAGTCATGGGGCAGGATCAGGCCGGTCGGTGAGGTTGCCGACCGGCCGTCCGGCCGCTCACTGACCCAGCGCCTGGATCAAACTCCCCATATTCTTCACAAAGGCGTCGGTGGAGATGCCCTCTACCGGGAAATCCGTGGTGTAGGGGGAGGTGTCGCTGGTGTCACCGACCCGCGTCGTACGGTATTCCCCCCCTACGGGCTGGCGGGGACCGTCGCCGCCATAGGGGTTGGACGTCGTCGTCAGCTTGACCGGCCAGTATCCCCGCGGATTGAGATCAGCCACCAGTGCCGTCAGCTTATCGGCCGGCTGCGGCTTCTCCGACTTGTCGGGGTGCATCATGTCGAACACATCGACATCCCGTAAAGTGAAGTAGCGGGGCAGGGAATAGGTGCCCGGCTTGGCCAGCAGCGGCGAACCCTTGGCCACGTCCGATCCCGGAATGGCCGCCAATTTCTGATATTCGCCACGCAAGGCGTCGGTCCGGATGGCGCGGAACGATCCATAGTGCCCGATGACGTCGGTGGGATTGCCATCGACATAATATTCGCCATTCACCACGTTCGATCCGCGGCGATGCAGATAGAGAGGCTTATCGGTCCCGATCTCCAGGAAAGTCGGATGCGTACGACCATTGCTGCGCAGGTTGGCGGGTGACTGTACCTTGTCCAGCCAGTCCAGGGCCTCCGGCACACGGGTCAGAAATCTGGGATCGCCCGTCAAGCGGTAGAAATTCAGCAGTTGCTTGATATTGTTGGCTGTCGTGTGGGTGGCAAAGGCTTCCGGCTCATAAGTGCGGGCACCGGCCGGTTTCAGATCGTCCACCCGATGCTGCAATCCCCAGGCCGGCTGTGGCTGGGGCTGCTGGGTCGCGATGAAGATGTCCATGCCGCGCCGGATCGGTTCCAGCAGCTTCTTGTTGCCAAGGGTCTGGTAGGCGAAAATCAGCACCTCCAGATTCTCGCCCGCCACGTCATCGTTGAAGGTGATATAGCCGGTATAGTCCGGCCGACCATGCAGGCCGCCATCCTTCACCAGGGGAAAACGCTGCGGCCAGCCGCCATTGGGATATTGCGCATCCAGAATGAAACCCAGCGCCTTATCCAGGGCCTGCTTGATGCGCTTGTCCTTCTTCTTCGCAAGATGAAGGCGGAGCAGGAACTGGGTGGCCTCGGCAGTGCCGGCATCGTCAAACGTTCCGTTGCCGTAATAATGATGGAATTCCTCCATGCGCCAGGCATTCCTGCCATAGGTGCCGTACCAGCGCCGGAGCGATTCCTCCCCGGCCGTATCGATGACATAGTTCCAGCCGCCGCTGGGCAATTGCCCCTTGATCAGGGCGTCGGCCGTCTTCATGGCCGCATCCAGGTACCAGACGTCACCCGTTGCGTGCCAGGCGTCCAGGAACAGGTGCCCCATGGTCGGCGTTCCGGGCGGCTGTACCCAGATCATGGTCGGTGCCGCTTCCAGTTCGCCCCAGCGTCGGGAAAAGTCCGGCAGATACTGCCAGACATAGCCACCGCCCACCGCGGCCTCTTCCACCATGAAGCGTGCCGCCCGTTTCATGGTGGCCAGGATGGTCTCCCGGTCCGGTGTCTGGGTGCTTTCATGGATCGCCGCTGGTGCCGGCCTGTCCGCGGCCATGGCAGGGCCGGTCAGAAACAGGGCGGTGCAGGCGCAAAGCAGGGCACGCCTGAAGGCGGCTATCGACATCACGAAATTCTCCGGGCTTCTCTCCGACAGGCAGCTATTTTGCTGCCTTTGAGCATAGTAAAGCATACATGACACCGGTTTCCTAGACGGATCATGCCTCCCTTTGCCGATGGCAAAGCTAGCGATGACTTGCACTCCGCCCTGAATGGACATTGTTCCACCCGTGGTGCCCTCCTATAGTGGCAGTAGCGGAGACCGTTTCGCGGGGGGCGAATTGACCGCTTGGTGGCCCAACAGTGGGCGTGGATGGATGGTGGCAGCGGGGGGAATCCTGCTGGTTCACCTTGGTTTGTCCCTGACGGTTCCGGACCAGGGGTGGGTGACATCGTTGGGGGTTGGCGCCATGCTTCTGCTGGCCGCCGGCCTCAGCTTTGCGGAGTGCACGCGCGCCCATCCGCAGTTACGCTGGCGCTGGATGATGCTGACCGGGGGGTTCCTGTTGTGGGCGGCCGGTTACGCCGCCATCGCCTGGCTGCAAAGTGTGGTGCAGGCGGATCATTCCGTGGCCCGGATTGACACGCTGCTGTTCCTCTTACGCGGCGTGCCCTGGTTTCTGCTGGTCAGCCGATCCAGCGATATCGAAACCGGTCCCTATATGCGCCGGGTGGAAGTGGCCCAGGCGCTGCTGTTCAGCCTGCTGGCGGCCCTGCTGCTGTTCCCGCGGCTGGTGGCCGGGGATCAGATCGCCGTCCCCGTCGTGTCCGCCCATACGGCCCTGTCGTTCCACGATTTGGAGAATTTCGGGCTTGCGGCCCTGGCCGTGATATCCCTGCTGGTGCAGCCGACAGATGCGGAGCGGCGCATGGCGGGGCTTACGGCACTGCTGCTGGGCACCTACGCTGTCGAAGCCTTCCTGATCAACCATTTCGTTCTGGCACGTTTGAACACGCCACCCGGATCACCGGTCATGCTGATCGCGTCCGTGCCGGCGCTGTTGTTCATCATCGTCGTGCTGAGGCACCGGGCGCAGGAGCCGGCCCGATTCGTACCCGATCCTCCGCGTCTTTTCGCTGATGCGATCCGGCTGCTCAGTCCCGCCTTTCTGGCGGTCGTGCTGCTGGACATGGCTTTCGCCCTGTCGCAGATCCATTTCAAGGCCGGGCTGGTGGCGGGATTGGCGGGTATGCTGCTGTTTGCGATCCGGTCCACCTTGTCCCAGTTGGCCTTTCAGGAAGCGCGGCGAGCGCTGACGGATGCCCGCGACCGCATGGAGGAACTGGCACAGATTGATGCGTTGACGGACCTGCCCAACCGCCGGCGCTTCGATCACGCGTTGGCATCCGAATGGCGGCGTGCGGCGCGGGCGCGTCAGCCGTTGGGCGTGCTGATGGCCGATGTGGATGAGTTCAAGCTCTATAATGACAGCGAAGGACACCTGGCGGGGGACGAGTGTCTGCGCCTGGTGGCGCAGGCGATGCGCGGGGTGCTGCACCGGGAAGGCGATCTTCTGGCCCGCTATGGTGGGGAGGAATTCGTGCTGATCGCGCCCGGCGCCGATATCCAGGGTGCGCTGACCCTGGCGGATCGGATCAGGCGTGCGGTTGAGGCGCTGCGCCTGCCGCACCTGTCAGGAACCCATGGGATCGTGACAATCAGCGTCGGTGCGGCCTGTGGATGGCCCGGAACGTTCCCGGCCGTGCCCAGCGATCTGGTCCAGGCAGCCGATAAGGCGATGTATCGGGCCAAGCTGGCGGGCCGCAACTGCGTTGAAGCAGATGTGGCCTCACCAGTCCTGGTTCCGTTCAGAAGCTGACCGACCCGGTCAGCATCCATTGCCGCGGTGCCTGGGGGAAATAGGCATAGGGGCCATCATTGTTCGACAGGATGTTGTTCACCTCCCGGTCGAACAGGTTCCGCACCGTCAGCGTCAGGTCCAGATTGTCTGCCGCTGCCCAGGTGGCTGCGGCATTGATCAGGGCATAGCCGCCGGCCTGGCGGCTGTTGGCCCCGTCATAGGCGTAGTCACCGGAAATGTCGGCCCAGCCGCGCAGCGTCAGGGCCGGCCCCTCCAGCACCTGGACCAGTTCCACCCGCCCGGCATGGCGCGGTACGCCCGCCACATCCTTGCCTGTGAAGTCGAACGGGCGGTTGGTGTCGGGTTCCAGGAAGGCATTCTCCGTCCAGATGGCCTGGGTATAGCCATAGGACAGGTTCAGGGACCGGCCGCCGCCCAGATCGGCCGCCGCCTCCAGTTCCACCCCGCGCGACCGCTGCCGGCCGCTGTTGATGGTGCGGGCCGATCCGCCCACGGGCAGCAGCTGCAACAGGTCGCTGCGGCGCAGCTGATAGGCGGTCAGGGTGGCCGTGAAGCGGCCATCGGGCGACTGGCCCTTCACCCCGGCTTCGATATTGCGGGCGATTTCCGGGTTCAGGTCCGGGTTGCGGTTGCGGAAGGACCAGATGGGACCGAAACCGGGGCTGAACCCTTCGCCGAACGCGGCATAGGCCGTCAGCAGATCATCGATACGCCAGCGCAGCGAGGCCTTGGGGCTGACATGGTCGTCCGTGTCCTTCACGGTCACGACGGGATCGGGGCCATAGCCGCTGCCCGACGGGCCATAATGCACCTTGCGCTGGAACCGGTCATAGCGGGCGCCGACGCTGGCGGCGACAGCGCCCCAATCGGCATCGATCTGGGCGAAACCGGCCTGGGTGCGGTTGCGGGCCTTGCCGTCCAGCAGCCGGTCCGACTGCCACAAGTTGGCATCGACAGGCGTGCCCGTCGCGATGTCGCGGCGCTGGGTATAGAAGCGGGGGCCGAAATCGAACTCGCCTGTCCAGGTCTCGATATGGTGGGCATTGACCTCTTCGGCGCTGGCCCCGGCCAGAACGCGCCAGGTGTCATCCAGGCGCAGATCGACCTGCTGTTCGGCGAAATAGGTGTCAGTCTCCCCATCGACGCGGAAGCCGGTGAAATTCACCGTGCCTGCCGTTGGATCGAAGACATTGGCGAAACCCTGCTTGCCGGCCGTGTGCGCGTGGCGCGCATGCAGGCGGGTGGTGCTGGTCAGGCTGTCCGTGATCTCGCTGGTCAGCACAGCCGTGCCTGTCCACATGCGCTTGTCGAAGCCGGCCCCATCCTCGTTCCAGTTGCCCTTGCGGCCGCGGGGCAGGGCGATGGGGGTGCCGTGGATGTCGGTCGGCAATTCGCCGGCCAGACCCTGTTCGGTGTTCACATAGGTGCCGGTCAGGTTTAGCACCGTGCCTTCGGTCAGGTCCAGGCGCTGCTTGACGAACAGGGTCTGTTCGTCCCGGTCGGTGCGGTCGCGCCAGCCATCGGCCGTCTGCACCTGGGCAGAGATCAGCAGGGCGCCGATATCGCCCGTGGGGCGCTGGATCATGGCCGCGGCATTCCGCCAGCCGTTGGAGCCGATGCCGGCCTGGGCCTTGGCCAAAGGCTCGTCGGTGACATCGCGGGTGATGTAATTGATGGTGCCGGCGATGGCGCCGCGACCGTACAGCGCGCTGGTCGGCCCGCGCACGACATCGACCTGGCTGATGACGCCGAAGGGCAGTTGTTCCAGGTCCACCTCGTCATCGCCGGTGACGAAGGGAACACCGTCCATCAGCACGGTGATCGTGTCGTTATGGACGCGGTTGGGCACGCCGCGGATGGTGATATCGGTATAGGTGCCCTGGTCATTGGTCTTCACGACCAGACCGGGCAGGCCGCGCAGTTCTTCCCCGATGAAACGGGTGGCCTTGTTTTCGAAATCCGCGCGGTCGACGCGGGAAACGCTGGCTGGAACATCGCGGATGGCGGTGGCGCGGCGGGTGGCGGTGACGACGATCTCGTCCAGGGCCGTGCCGTCGGCGGGGACGGCCGCTGTGGCCCGTCCGGTTTGGGGAAGCAGCGCCAGGGTCAGCAGGGCGGACGTGGCGGACAGAATACGGGCGTGAAAGCTAAAAGGTTTGTGCATGGGTTGCGGAACCAATGTCTGGGGTTCGATCGGGGTTCCGCGCCTGAATTCACGAATTCATCCGCCGCTGCAAGGAAAAGCGGGCGGGGGTCTGGGTTGCGTGGGGAGTGCTCAGTCCTTCTCGATGATGAACGGGTTGGACCCGTCGCGCGTCTCCACCTCAATCACCCACAGGTCGGGATCGCGCTTCACATGCCGGTCGATGAAGGCCTGGGCCTCGCCTTCATCCACCATCGCGCCATTGGCGCCGGGCACCCAGCCCATCTTGCCGTTGATGTCGCGACCCTGGCTGAACAGGCGGCTGCCCTGGAAAGGCACGGTGACTTTCAACAGCACCAGCCCGCTTTCCCGCTCCCCCTTGCGCAGGACATAGGCAGGCACGGCGGCTGCCGATAGGCGCCAGAGATGGCTCTGCACAAACAGATGGGTGGGAAGGCGTTCTTCCATGGTCTGGCTGGCCTTGTTCCGCTCGACTTGAAACGCTTGTTCGATTTGAATGGGACTGAGTGAGGAAACACCATATCCGGGAACCAAGATGCAAGCCACGCCCATGCCCCTGTTCAAGCGCGCCCTGCTGACCAATGATGATGGCATCGACGCGCCGGGCATGGCGGCCCTACTGGAGGCGGTGACGCCGCTGGCGCGGGAAGTGTGGATCGTGGCGCCCGAACATGACCAGTCGGGCGTGTCGCGCGCGCTCAGCCTGCATGCCCCCTTGCGCATCCAGGAACGCGGTCCCCGCCGCTTCGCCGTCAGCGGCACGCCCAGTGACTGCGTCATCGTCGCCCTGCGCCATGTGCTGCGCGACAATCCGCCGGACATCGTCTTCTCTGGTATCAATCGGGGTGCAAATATGGGGGAGGAGGTGGGCTATTCCGGCACGGTCAGTGCCGCCCTGATGGCGAAACTCTGCGGCGTGCCCGCCTATGCCGTCAGCCAGGCTTGGCGGGATCGCGATAATATCCGCTGGCACACGGCCATCAGCGGGCTGGCCGGCATCGTGCAGCGCTTCGGCACCACGCCGGATAACGTGCTGAACGTGAATTTTCCGGATGTGGAGCCGGACGAGGTGACGGGCGTGACCGTTACGCGGCAGGCGGCCGCGGGCAGCATGAAGCTGGATATCGACACGCGGGAGGATACGCGCGGCTTTGCCTATCACTGGCTGTCGATCCGCCGCCATCCGGGGCAGGGGGCACCGGGCAGCGACATCGACGCGCTGCGCAACCGACAGATCAGCGTGACGCCCCTGGGCTTCGACCATACGGATCTGGCAGCCCTGGCGGCGCTGGGCGGCTGATCTGCTGCAAATAAAAAAGGCCGCCCGGGTTTTGCCCCGGACGGCCTTTCCTGACCATCACACCTGGATCAGGCCGACTTGCGCTTGGCCTGCGGCTTGACTTCCGTGTGCATGTCGGCGGCATCCATGTGCATCAGCTTCTTCATCAGCGGAGACAGGATGCAGACGACAACGCCGATGCCACCGGCCCAGATCAGCAGGTCGTAGAACACGCCCGAATAGACCTGCAGGCTTTCCTGCGGCGACAGCACGGCCCCGCCTTCGGCGCTGGCACTTGCCATCTCGGCGATGAAGCCGGCCAGGTAATGCGCACCGGAGGAGGACAGGTACCACACGCCCATCATCATGGCGGCGATGCGGGCTACCGACAGGCGGTTGATCATCGACAGGCCGACAGGCGACAGGCACAGCTCACCGGTCGTGTGCAGCAGATAGGCCAGCACCAGCCAGATCAGGCCAGTCTGGGCATCTTCACCGGCTGCCGACGCACCGACGACCAGCGCCCCGAAGCCCAGGGCCACCTGAATGATGGCCAGACCGAACTTCAGCGGGGTGGACGGTTCCTTGCCACGCTTGGCCAGCCATACCCACAGCCAGCTGAACACCGGGCCCAGCAGCACGATGAACATGGGGTTGAAGACCTGCACCGTGGAGGCCGGAATGACCAGACCGAACAAGGAGCGGTCCGAATTGCGATCGGCGAACAGGGTCAGCGACGTGCCGGCCTGTTCGAACAGGGTCCAGAACACCACCGACAGCGTGATCATCATCAGCATGACCAGCAGCCGGTCACGCTCCACCTTCGTGCACTGGGAAAGACCGAACCAGCCCAGGAACACAGCCACCAGGGCCACGATGGTCAGCAGCAGGCTGCCGACAATGTGGTGGTTCTGCACCAGCTGCCAGTTGATCAGTACGCCGACGACGGCGGCGGCATAGATCATCCATTCCTGCGACAGGCCGATGGCCGTCCGCGCCTTCAGCTTTTCCGGGTTCGGCGGTTCACAATTGCGATACCACTGGGTACCGCGGGCGAACATGATCAGGCCGAACACCATGCCGATCCCGGCCAGACCGAAGCCGTATTTCCAGCCATAGGTCTCCCCCAGCCAGCCGCACAGGATGGTGGAGAAGAAGGAACCCAGGTTCACGCCCATGTAGAAAATGGTGTAGCCGGGGTCGCGGCGCGGGTCGTCCTTGCTGTTATACAGCTTGCCGACCATGGTCGCGATGTTCGACTTCAGGAAGCCGACGCCGACGATGATGAAGGCCAGCGACAGGAACATGATCTGGTCAAACGGCGACTGACGCACGACGACGCCGTCGATCACCTGGGCCGGCGCCCCTTCGAAGGCCATGCCGATATGGCCGCAGACCAGGAGGATCGCTCCCAGCATCACGGCCTTGCGGTTGCCCAGATACCGGTCGGCGATGACGCCGCCGATCACGGGCATGGCATAGTTCAGCGATGTGTAGGAGGCGTAGATGAAGCCGGCGGCACCATCGCTATAGAGGAAATGCTTGACCAGATAGAGGGTCAAGAGGGCGCGCATGCCGTAGAAGGAGAAACGTTCCCACATCTCGGCGAAGAAAAGCGGCGCCAAACCTCGCGGATGTCCGAAGAAACCCCGTTCGGGGTCGTTTGATATCCAAGCCATTGCAGCCTTGTTGTGTTTGGATGCTGAGGATGGGCCGCTATAACATGTTTGCCCCCGCCGACATAGGGGGCAACTGTATCGGACTGTGACGTCGGTCACACCATTTGCTGATCAGACGAACAGCGGCCCCGTCTCGAAGCTGCTGTAGCGGCCCAGGGCCTTCCCATGGGCCGACAGCCACTGATCGGCCGCCGCCCTGCCCATGTCGCGCAGTTCCTGCAGGAACCCCCAATCGGCGTTCAGCTTGCTGGACACACCCAGATGGGTCATGTGCTCTTCCGCCTCGATCCGGTGCAGATGGATCAGGCGCATGCCCGACCCTTCCGGCGTCATGGCGCCATTGGTCAGCAGCCGGTTCACCAGCTCGATCGACCGCAACTCGCGCAGGAAGATGGAATTGAAGCTGATTTCATTGATGCGGTCGACGATGGCCGTCGGCGCCTTGGGCACTTCCGGCCGGTGCAGCGGCGTGACCTGCACGATGATGATGTCGTTGGTGGTACATTGCTTGATCAGCGGGTCCATCACCGGATTGCCCATATAGCCGCCGTCCCAGTAATGCTCCCCGTCGATGGCGACGGCCTGGAACAGGAAGGGCAGGCAGGCTGACGCCAGCAGCGCCTCCACCGACAGGTCCTTGCCCTGGAACAGGCGCATCTTGCCCTGGGTGACGTTGGTGGCGCTGACGAACAGCCGGTGTTCGGTGGCTTCGCGCAGGACCTTGAAATCGATCAGGTCGCCCAGCACCTCCACCAGCGGGTTCAGGCCCAGCGGGTTGAACTGATAGGGCGACATCATGCGGATCATCAGGTCAAACCCGGCATAGACCGGGTGCGCCTCCACATTCGGGTTGCCCGTCAGTTGCGTCAGGAAGGAGGGCGACAGCGGGCCGAAGGCATTGGCTTTGGCCACGCGCCGCCAGAACCGGGAGAGCAGGTCGCGCGCCCCCTGCGACCCGCCCGTCAGCCAGCCATAGGACAGCAGCGCGCCATTCAGCGCCCCGGCCGAGGTGCCGGAAATGGCCTCCACATCCAGCCGGTCCAGCTCCAGCAGCCGGTCAAGGACGCCCCAGGTAAAGGCACCATGGGAGCCGCCGCCTTGCAGGGCGAGCCCCACGCGCGGACGGGCGGGGGGCAGACTGTCAGTGCGGCGGCGGGTCATAATGATTCGTTAACCGATCTATTTTGTGATCACGCGGGAACACCGGTCGAACGAAACGGAACCGGTGGTTCCCGCCAGGGGTTTGGGGATTTACTGCGCCGTCCAGCCGCCATCCACGGTCAGCGAGGCGCCTTTGATATTGGATGCTGCATCGCTGCACAGGAACACGGCCAGATCGCCCAGCTGCTCCGGCGTGGTGAACTGCTTGGATGGCTGCTTTTCGGACAGAAGCTTCACCTGCGCCTCCTGAGCGCTGATGCCCTCGCGGGCGGCCAGCGCATCGATCTGCTTCTGCACCAGCGGCGTCAGAACCCAGCCGGGGCAGATGGCATTGCAGGTGATGGCACTTTCGGCGTTTTCCAGCGCCACCACCTTGGTCAGGCCGATGACACCATGCTTGGCGGCCACATAGGCAGCCTTGTTCACCGATGCGACCAGCCCGTGGACGGAGGCGATGTTGACGATGCGGCCCCAACCTTTGGCCTGCATATGGGGCAGGGCTGCCTGGATGCCGTGGAACACGGCCGACAGGTTGATGGCGATGATGCTGTCCCAACGTTCGGCCGGGAAATCCGTGACCGACGCCGTATGCTGGATGCCGGCATTGTTGACCAGCACATCGACACCGCCGAAGCGGGATACGCAGAGATCCACCATGCCCTTGATCTGGTCGGGCTTGGTCATGTCGGCGGCGGAATAGACGGCCTGCACGCCGAAATCCGCCTCGATGGCAGCGCGGGTAGCCTCGATCTCGACGGTATCGCCGAAGCCGTTCAGCACGACATTGGCGCCGGCGGCGGCCAGCTTGCGCGCTACGCCCAGCCCGATGCCACTGGTGGAGCCGGTGATGATGGCAGCCTTACCCTTCAACATGATGGCACTCACTCCCTGCTTCTCCCGCCGTGCTTCCGGTTGCGGGCTGATGGATGGATGAAGATGAATACCTATTCGACTTCCAGATCAAGGATTCCTTTTCAGCTTGTCCAGAATGCCCTGAACCGCGTCGCGCGTCGGTTTTGCCGGTTCCGCCGGGGGTGGTGCCGCTGGCCGTGTTGCGGGGGGGCTGGGCGTGGGTGTCGGCGCGGCCGGGGAGGGGGCGGGCGGCTCCTTCGCCAGCCTTTGCATCTCCCGTTCGGCCATCCACCGGTCGGCCTGGCCCAGATCCAGCGTGCGTACCGCCCCCTGGTCGGGGCCGGCCAACCGCAGGCCCATGGCGGGCGCGCCCTTGGGGGCGGACGGCTGGACCGCCAGGGTCAGATCAACCGTGCGGTCGCGCCAGGACCAGCGGCCGGCACCGCTCAGGCTGCCCTGCGGGCCCTGCCCAGACAGGCCGCTCAGGCCCACGACCTTATCGGCCATGTCGAAATCGACAGACAGGCTGTCGAACGGGATATCGCCGCCCTTGCGCAGGGCTGCGCGCAGGATGGCGGCCCCCTTGGGGCCACCATCCGACAGGGCCCGGGTCACACCTGCCAGATCCAGTCCCGTCAGGATGGTGCCCCGCAGGGACAGGTTGCCGCGTCCATTCATGGCGGCAAGGGCTGCGCGTGGCGTGGCGCCGGCGGCTGTGCCCGTGAAGGACAGATCGAACCGTCCCGCCGGCTTGACGCCCAGGGATTTTCCCGACAGCAGTGCCGGCACGACCGCATCTTTCACCCCCAGGGTCAGGCTGGCGGCCAGGGGGGCGGGACCGGGCGTTTGCGCCAGCTTGTCGGCCTGCGTCTGTTCCAGGGCACCTGTGACCGCCACCCTGCCGCCCTGCCACGTCGCCTCTGCCCCTTCCAGGCGGATCAGGCCGGGTGCCGTGGACAGCGGCAGGACGGCCGCCTCCAGCTTCTCCCCACCCAGGGTCAGGGCCGGTGTCTCCAAGCGCAGGTGGATCGCCGTGCCGCGCGTCCAGTCCAGGTTCCAGGCTTCGCCGTCGCGGGCCAGCAGGGGCGCCATCAGGTCAGCATCCAACGCCCCGACGGTCAGGCCGCCATCCAGTTGCGGCGGTGCCGTACCATCGGCCGCAGCCCCTTTCCAGGTCAGCGCCCCTTTCACTGTCTGCCCGGCGAAGGTTCCTTGAATGTCGTAGATCGACAGGGGGCCGTCCGTCGTACCGCTGACGGCGGCGAAGGCGTCGACGGGCCCCAGCGGCCCCGCCGGCTGCCAGTCGCGCACGAACAGGCGCAGCAGATGGCTCGTCTCCGGCAGAGTGGACCGTATTTTCAGGTCCAGATGCTGTCCCGTCTCCGCCTTGGCGAAGGGATTGTCGACCATGCCGCCAATATGGGTTTCCCCACCCAGCGCCTTGGCCCGGATATCGGCGGTCAGCCGTTCCGCGTCACCGACCAGTCTTGCGTCCAGGCCGACGGGGCCTAGACGTTCGGCCAGCACCGGGTCCGGCCGACCCAGGGTGCGCAGCAGCGGTGCCAGACTGGCGCCCTCGGCCGTCAGGGTCAGGTGGCTGTTGCTGCCTTCCTGATTGGTCAGGTGGCCGCTGGCCTTCACCTCCAGCCCTGCCAGCGACGCCGTGGACGCGTCCCGCAGGATCAGGGCATTGCCGGTCCATTCGGCATCGATCGATAGTTTTTCCGCCGGCAGATGCTGCTGGGTCAGCAGGTCGGCCTTGGCTTGCACACTGATATCAACCCCGTCCAGAAGCGGCGCCAGCGTCTGCCACCAGGGTGCGGCGTCAGCCGGACGGTAGGCATCCAGGTCCAGCCGGTCCAGCGTCAGGCGCAGGCCGATGCCCAGGCGGTCGCGGCGCGTCACCGTCAATGCGCCCGACAGGGCCGTCGTGTCGACCGACCCGCTGGCGTCGGTCAGGGCGAAGTCGATGGGCTTCCCGGTGAGGCGGCCCGTCAATCCCGCCTTGCGCAGCCGTTCCAGGGGCACCTTGTCCACTGGTACGCCGGCCCAGGCCAGCGTGTCGCGCAGGCTGTCGCTGTTCAGGGTCAGGGCGGCGTCCAGCGTCGGCTGCTCACCGGTGAAATCCAGCGCGCCTTTCAGGCCGATGTCCGTGCCGCCCGGCAGGGTGGCTGAAAGATCGGCGTCCTTCAGGGTATTGGCATCGATACGGCCCACCAGCCGCAGGTCACGCAGGCTGTCACCGCGCCAACGCGCCTGATCGGCCAGCAGGTCCAGCGACAGCGGCTCTACGGTCTCCCAGGGCATCGATCCCGGTGTGCCGGCCAGAAGTCCGTCAATATCCAGGTTGGTGAAGGACAGCACGACGGCACTGTCCTTACCGCCCTGGCGTTGGAATTCGACGCTGCCCGTGGCCCGGCTGCCGCCCCATTGCAGGTCGATCCCATCCATGGCGATGGTCGCCGGGGATATGGCCAGCCGCCCGCGCAGCACCAGCATCGGTCCCGTTTCCGGAGGGGTAAGGCCATTCAGACCCGGCAGATGCCGCAGCAGATGCAGCAGGCTGGCCGCGTCCGGGGCCTGGGCCAACAGATCGCCTTCGGCCCTGTCGTCGGTGCCGGCCGGAATGGTGCCGGTGAAGCGCACTTCGGCCTTGGCATCGGGCAGGGACAGCAATGTCCGCACCGGCATGGTGCCGTTCGCGGCGCGGCGCGCGGCGTTGAGGGTAAGGCGCAAGGGCTTGTTGTCCATCGCCGCCGCCGCCGTCAGCTGGAACGGTCCATCCGGCCCGCCGGCCGACAGGTCACCCGACAGATCGTCCAGCCGGACCGGGGGAGAGCCGGGATGTTCCAGCAGCAAGGTGCCGTCGTTCAGCGTGACACTTTCCACGCCGGCGGCATTGCCCAGCGCCGTGATGGTTACGGGCCAGCGTGCCGGCTGATCGGGGGCCAGCAGGCCCCGAAGTTCGGCGCCGGTCAGCCCCAGCTTCTCCATCCGCAACTCACCCCGCAGCAGCGCCAGGGGGCGTATATGCAGATCAACCCTTTCCACGGTGGCCAGCGCATCGCCCTGGTCGACGATGCGCACATCACGGGCCGTCAGGGTAGGGGTGGGCAGGAAGGCGACGCCCAGGTCGCCATCGATGATCACCTGCCGCCCGGTCAACGTCGACAGACTGTCGGCAACACGGGACCGCATCTCGTTCCACGGGATCAGGGCCGGCCCCGCCAGCAAGACCAGGAGCAGCAGGGCCAGCAGAAGACCCGTGATGTAAGCCAACCGCTTCACGCCAACTCCAATTCCCTTGCCAATCCAGACCGGTCGGGCCTTAACCTATCGCGTCCGGCCGGCCGCAGCATAGGGAATGAAATGGGCGAAATCGTGAATCTCAACCGCGCCCGCAAGGCGAAGGCAAAGACCGAGCGTGAAAAGCAGGCGGCGGAGAATCGCGTGAAGTTCGGTCAGACCAAGGCGGAGAAGCAGAAGCGACAGGCGGAGGCGGATGCGGCCAAGCGGCTGTTGGATGGACATAAAGTCGACTGATGGCGTAGAAGATTCGATGCGGATGCCTGAGCATTGTTGGATACCCCATGACTGATCTCTTGCAGATGAGTGATCAATCGGCGTTGCCGGCTGCACCGTCAGGCTGGTCTGACCATGTTTATTGTCTGCTGATCGATGGCTGTTTGGGGATTGTTCGAACGCATAGGGCTCAGGATTCTGTGTTCCAACTTTCCGTTTTCGATGGAAAGAGAGAGACGGGCACGGTTCTTGTGCCGTCGTGCGAATTTGCACTTTTTGACCGAATGTCCGACGGACGCTGGCTTGTGGTGTCATCTCGAACGTCGGGGAACGATAAGAACGGAATTCTCTATTCAGCCAATGGTGAGGAGGAGCGGCGGCTGTTCCTGGGAGACGGTATTCAAAATCTGATCTGCTCGCCGGATGGAACGCTGTGGGTCGCCTATTTCGATGAAGGCATTTTTGCCTGCCGAATGGCCGACGGAACCCAAGCGGTGTCGGCGGGTGGCATTGCACAATTCAGCGACAGCGGCGAGGTTCTGTGGTCGTTCAAGATCACGTCCCCGTGCGTGGTGTAGGAGCGGCGTTGTCATCGCGCTCTCCGGCTT
>NZ_JBMDKJ010000038.1:0-54084 GCF_057809655.1 Niveispirillum sp. FG148 | reverse complement strand
CCCCCCCCCCCCCACGGTCCCGTCCATCATGCGGCGCAGGGCGCCGCGGGCACGCGACAGACGGGATTTTACAGTACCGATGGAAATGTTCGCGCGATCGGCTGCCTGTTCGTAACTCACGCCCTGCAGGCCGATCATCACCACCATATCGCGCTGTTCGGCCGGCAGTCGGGCCATCGCCCGACGCAGATCGCGGAGTTGCATCCGACCGGTCTGGCGCGGCGGCGTGTGAGCCATATCGGCAATGTCGCAATCCTCCAACGCGACCAGCGGCCGTTGTCGGCGCAGACCGTTGATGTGCAGATTGCGCAGCATCGTCGTCAACCATGCCCGGAGATTGGTACCTTCCTGCCAAAGATGCAGGCGGGTCAGCGCCCGCTCAACGCATTCCTGCGCCAGATCATCCGCCATTGCCGAGTCACGGCACAGGGACAAGGCGTACCGGCGCAGATATTCCCGCTCTGCGGCGACCCGGGTCGCCCAACTGGTCGCCACGATCGACCCGGATGGGTATTGCTTGCTGCTGCCCATGTCCATCTCCTCTCACAGAAGGGGTTGAAGTCGGCAAGATCAGTATTCGTATCGAAATTAGAAATTTCTTTAACGCAAATGGCATTGATATGGCGAACTTATGGCAAGTCCGTCGCGATATCTTCACCATCTCGGTCGATTTACGCTTGCCGTCCTCCCCATAATTCCCGGTAAACAATGGTCTGATTAAGGCAAAGTGCCATTTATTCAGAAGAACTTTAGCACGATACAATTTGTCATAAGCCGATCTATTGTGCTTCACGCAAGCCATTGGAAAGATCGCCCAGTCGCGCTATATCGACCGGACAGGATTGCCGCTTGGTCGGATGCCGGGAATGCAAGGGGCCTAACCGTCCGGTTGGATGGTGATTTTGGCCGCGAGGTATTAAGGTGCTCCGCTTGCGCGGCGATGTCGGTGTACACATTGCCGCCACCGATCCTGTCGTGCTGCCTGCCAAGGACCCGCTATGTCGCTGCCCCCGCATGAGCCGACGAAAGTTCCCACCCCGCTACGTCCGCTGAACGAGGCGACGGTGCTGTCGGTGGTTCTGCCAATGCATAATGAAGGGGCCAACATCGAGGCCCTGTTTCAGCGCCTGCAGCCGGTAATGGAACGCTTGGGCGTTCCCTACGAGATCGTGTGCGTCGATGATGGATCGCGAGACGACACATGGGCGCGCCTGCAGATAGCCCACTCGGCCAATTCCCGGATCCGCCTGCTGCGTTTCAGCCGGAATTTCGGCAAGGAAATGGCCATGACCGCCGGGTTGCGGCATGCGTCGGGCCGGGCCGTAGTCCTGATGGACAGCGACCTGCAGCACCCGCCGGAGGTTATCGAGGAATTCTACGCGCATTGGCAGGCCGGCGCGCAGGTCGCTTATGGGGTGCGTCGCAGCCGTGACACAGACCCTCCCCTGCGCCGCTGGCTGACACGCCGCTTCTACAATCTGCTGGACCAGATGTCAGAAGTGTCTTTGCCGCGGGATGCGGGTGATTTCCGGTTGATGGACCGTGCCGTGGTCGATGCGATCAACCAGATGGGCGAGCGCACGCGTTTCATGAAGGGGCTGTACAGTTGGGTGGGATTTCGGCAGGTCGCGGTTCCTTTCGAAACGGCCCCCCGCCATGCCGGCGCGTCGACCTTCAATAACTGGCGTCTGTTCCGATTTGCGCTCGACGGGATCGTATCCTTTTCCACGGTGCCTTTGCGGATCTGGTCATGGCTTGGTCTGGCAGTGGCTGCGATTGCGGTGCTGTATGGCGGTATCATTACGCTGAAGACGATGATCTTCGGTATTGATGTGCCGGGCTATGCCTCGCTGATGGTGGCAACGCTTTTCCTGGGCGGGGTGCAGTTGATCTGTCTTGGTGTGCTGGGGGATTATCTTGGCCGGGTTTTCACCGAGGTGAAGGGCCGTCCGCTTTATCTGGTGTCCGACAGTGTTGGCTTTGCCGCGACCGGTACCGTCGCTGATGAAGCCCGATCGGATCACCGACACGCCCCGGTGGCGGCGGCGCTGCCCGAACGGCGCAGCGGGGCCAACTGACCGTCATCATGGAACGCCCTCGCGCAGACACCGCCCCCTTCTGGGATGGGGTGGGACAGTTCGCCTTGGCCGCCGCGCTTCTGTTCGTGGCGGCGACCTTCAAGCATTACGGCATCACCTGGGACGAGCCGCTGCACCTTGAAAATGGCTGGCGCGCGCTCGACTGGTATCTGTCGGGGGGCACCGACCAGCGGGTGCTGGGCTTTCAGAACCTCTATCTCTATGGCGCGTTGTACGACACGGTGGCGGCAGCGGCCGGCGCCATGCTGCCCTTCGACGCCTATGAGACGCGGCGCCTGATCGGGGGCCTTGTCGGCGTCGCGGGGTTGGCCGCTGTACGCGCACAAGCGCGCATGCTGGCGGGCCCCCGCGCGGGAGCCTTGGCCGTGCTGCTGCTGCTGCTGACGCCGGAATGGATGGGGCAATCCTTTGCCAATCCCAAGGACGTGCCCTTCGCCACAGCCGCCGCCTTCATGGCATTGTTCCAGGTCCGTCTGATCCGCGACCTGCCGCGACAGAAGGCGCGCACCCTGCTGGCCTATGGCACTGCGTTCGGTGCAGCGCTTGGCATTCGCGTCGGTGGTGTGGTGCTGATCGGTCCCCTTGGCATCGCCTGCCTTTACTGGCTGGCCCAGCAGATGCGTGACCGGCCGCTGCCTCTGGCACTATGGGACGGGGTAAAGGCCGCCGCACGGCTGGTCCCCGCCTTCCTGCTGGCTTGGCTGCTGATGCTGGCCTGCTGGCCCTGGGCACAGCTGGATCCCCTCTCGCGTCCGCTGGAAGCGCTGGCCGGCTTTTCTCACTTCCCCCTTCAATTCAGCTTTCCCTTTGCCGGGCGCACCCTCGTCACCACCGATCTGCCATGGTGGTATTTGCCGGTTGCGTTCGGGGTGAAGCTGCCGGAGCTGACGCTGGTCGGACTGGCGATTGCCACCGGCATGGGCCTGCAGGCCCTGCGGCGGCCGTTGACCCTGCTGCCGGAACGGGTTGGGCTGGCGGTCGCTATCCTGTTGCCACCGCTCATCGTTATTGTTACCGGCGCGGTCCTCTATGACGGCATCCGCCATATGCTGTTCCTGTTGCCGCCGCTGTCAGTCGCAGCAGCCATCGGGCTGGACCGGCTCGCCACGGTGCTGAACCGTGAGGGCGTGCGATCCCACATCCCCCATATCAATATGCTGGCCGCCGCCGCCCTGGTCATCTGGGCCGGGGCACAGGTCGTGGGGATGGCCCGACTGCATCCGTACGAAGCCATCTGGTACAACCGCCTGGCGGGCGGAGTGAAGGGTGCAGCGGGCCGGTTCGAGCTGGATTACTGGGGCAGCCCCCTGTCCGAAGCGGCGGAGAAACTGCGCGACCAGATCATCGCGGCCGAAGGCTCCGGTGCGATTGCCCATCCGTACAAGGTCCGCATCTGCGGGCCGCATGATTCTGCGCTGCACTTTCTGCCGCCAACCTGGAAGGCGCCCCAGGATGGCCATGGTGAAGCAGACTTCTATCTGGCATTCACCCGCAGTTCCTGTGGCCCCGTGCCGGAGGGCCGGGAAATTCTACGGGTACAGCGGATGGGGGTGACGCTGGCCTATGTCCTGGACCTGCGCCACCCGCCATCAGCGCACTGAGCGTTAGAAAGCAGCCGCCGTGCGGTGCGTTTCCGGCATCGGCTCGTTCTGAAGCCGGTCAAGCTGTTCGACCACCTTTTCGGATGCGGCCTCGACCAGTTCAATCTCCGCCATGGCCGCATCCAGGTTACCGACATTGAACAGTTCCACGGCGCGTATGCCATGTTCATGCACGGACCGGTGCGGCGCCTCCAACGCTGCAAAGGCCGGATGACCACGCAAGGGCAGCGAAGCCGGGCCATAATACCACTTGCCGAGGCGGCAGCTGTCATGCCGGGCAAGTTCGTCGGCGCGCAGGGACTGCAACCCAACGACCATGTCAGCCAGACGCTTCTTCCACATGATGTGGTCGACCTTGGCGATCTTGACGATCTTGTTGGGGATGTCCTGCTTCATCAGGTCGGAAAGCTGCTTGCCCAGCAGCGCTTCCACCCCCTTCGTCGCGTCCACATTGCGCAGGATGGCCTGGCTGTTGGACGCGGCACGGCTGGCAATATCGGTCACGCCGTGCGCCACCTCCTGTGCAGCGGCCGTCTGCTGGTGCAGGATGGCCGCAATCTCGGCCATGCGCTCCGTCGTGGTGTCCACGCGGCGGGTCACGTCGTTGATGCGGTCCGACACGTCGCGCATCTGTGCCTGACCGGCGGTCACCGCGCGCGTGCCCTCGTGCATCGATCCCACAATGGCCCCCATTTCATCGCGCAGGTGGGCCAATCGGGTCCGGATATCCTCCGTGGCCTTCGCGGTCTGGCTTGCCAGACTCTTCACCTCCGACGCCACGACGGCAAAGCCCTTGCCGGCCTCACCCGCCCGCGCCGCCTCGATCGTCGCGTTCAGGGCCAGCAGGTTTGTCTGCGCGGCGATGGCTTCGATGCTGCCCAGAATATCCTGGATGCGGTCCGACGCTTCTGACAACTCACTGACGCGCGATGCACTGTCGGCCACGGCGCTGGCGATCGCATCCATGCGGTTGACCGCGTCGGCCACCGCCTTGCGCCCACCCTCCGCCACGTCATGCGCTTCTGACGCCAGTTGGGCGACTTCCTGGCTTCGGGTCGAAATCTCATGGACGCCGGCCACAGTCTCTTCCGTCGCGGCAGCGATGGCCTGGGCCTGCTGGTCGACGGCCCGCAGCTGTCCCACCATTTCCGCGTTGGCAATGGAGGCATCGTTGATGGCCGCCGCCACATCGACGGTGCGGTCCATCAGATTGGTGGCAAAGGTCCCCATATCAGGCGCCTTGCCGGCCGCACCGGCCTGCGCAGCCGGTGCCCCCAGCAGGGTCACCAGGGCGGTGCTGAACAGTTGTCCCAGTTCCTGCACACCGCCTTCCACGCGCTTGGGATTCCAGCGACATTCCGCCACAAGCAGCACCGCGAGATCGGCCTGGGTCACGGCAAAGGCGCTGGCAACCTTATCCGGTGTCACGCCCGCACCCCGCAGGGCATCCGCCAGCGTCATGTTTTCCTGCTCGGTCCCGCGACCGGCGATCAAGGCCGCCAGTCGCTCAGCACCAACTTCCGGGACGTCGCGCCCCTCAACAAGGCGACGTTGCAGATTCTGAACCGCACTATTGAAATTAGCACCCAACCGCTCAAGAACCTGGGCACTCCCGCCTGCAACCCGCCCCTTCATTTTCTGTCACCTGTTTTTCGCATTTCCCGGCGATTTATTAACAGGTTCGTTAGGGTCTGGGAACAAACCTATACTTTTTCGCACTGCGATATTTATTGCCTCAACGCAGCAATGACAGGAATCGGAGTGTGGAAGCCAGGTCCGCTCGTTGGTTGGCACGGCGGTCGGCGGCTTCCCAGTCCTCACCCCATTTCTCAATCTGGTAATTCTCATCCAGTTGCGCCAGATCGAAGGCCTGCTCGGCCGTCAGATGCCCGTCGACGACGGCCAGTGACACCAGCAAAGAACCGGTAATACCGATACAGTTCTGCAGCGCCGTCAGCTGCCATTCATCCAGGGCGTCGATGGCGGCGCGCAGGGCCTTCAGCGCGCTTTGCGGCTGCGGCTTATGGATGATGCCGCTGGTGACCAGCAGATGGGCGTCGTACCGGTGTGCGGCCCAATCCAGCAACGGGTTCCACAACTGTGCCTGCCGTTGCACCAGTTCCTCCGGCTCCTCGGCGCGATAACAGACCAGTTCACTGCCGCCATATTCGGCGGCCGCCGATGCGACCTCCGGCAACCGACCGCGCACGCCGTCGATGCTGGTGCTGGCCAACTGGGTCAGCGGCATGGTGGCCGGCTTGATCTCTTCCCCCTGCGCTGCCCACTCCGCGGCGATGGCGTCGGCCAGCCTGCGCGTGGGAACGGTCAGCGGCAGTTTGGCTGGGGTGCGGACGGGCTTGCCGTCCAGGGCGATGCCGAATTCGCCTTCCACGCCGCTGACGGCAATCTGCTTGTAGAAACGCTTCATTGGCCGTCACCCTTCGTCAGCAGCGCCATCACCGCGCCGGGCAATGCTGCATAATCATCAACCAACCGGTCGGCCCCCGCCGCCAGCAACTCCGCGCCGTCATGGTAGCCCCAGGACACGCCGACGGACCGTACACGCGCATTCCGCGCCATCAGAATATCGAAACTGGTATCGCCAATGACGACCGTCGCATCAGCTGGCGCCCCGCTTTCGGCAAGGGCGGCGTAAACCATGTCCGGGCTTGGCTTGCCGGCCACCCGGTCACTGGTCTGCAAGGTCACGAAACGCTGCGCCAACCCGTGATGGGCCAGGGTCGCGTCCAGACCACGCCGGCTCTTGCCCGTGGCGATCCCCAGGACGAATCCGGCCGCCTCCAGCGTGTCCAATGCAGCCGTCACCCCATCGAACAGCGGCTCCGGATGGGTGCCGGCCAGTCGGTTGCGATAGAAAGCCGCCTTGTACGCCTCGGCGATGGCTTCATGCGCATCGGCCTCAAGATCGGGTGCCAATCGAGCCACAGCCTCCACCAGAGGCAGGCCGACGACACGGCGCACTGCCAGGGACGGTGGCGGAAGCAGCCCATGGGCATCGAACCCCGCCTCCATGGCGGCGACTATGGCATGCTGACTGTCGACCAAGGTGCCGTCACAATCAAAAAGGGCAAGTTTCAGAGCGGACATGCATCAGGTCCTGTCAGCGAACGTTGCGCGTTGTGCTACTACTGCGTTGCCGGGGTGTCGAGGGGCACCACGCTCATGCGCCATATGTGAAGGATGCGGACAGGATGGGGATGCCGGGCATGCGCTGGACAATGGTTGCGGGAATATTGCTGCTCTCCATGGTGTCCGCCGCGCACGGCGCCGAACGCGGTACGCCGGCAGCGGTGGAAGATCCCGTGTTTGGCCTGCTTCCCGACAATCGCGGCGGCAGACTGGAAGAAATGCCGGCAGCGGTTCGCCAGGCCTGCGGCCTGCGACCGGAAGGCCGTTTCTGGGTCATTGCCCACGCCAGGGCCAACGACCGCGACATCTATATCGCCACGGGTGTCACGCCCGATCGCGGTAACGAACCCGCGGGCTTCACGCTGGAACTGACCGGCCAGGGCTGCAAGGCCGGCACCGCGCAATGGATGTTGAGCGGTCATCCGGCCCTGGGAACGCCGGTGCAGGATGAAAACAGCTACTTCACCCCGGGCTATGACGCGCCCCGCCTTTGCCGTGACGGCGAATGCCATTACGTCCTGCGCTCGCAGATGGAGGAAGGCGTACTGCGCGGCTTGGTGCGCGACGCCATCCGCCGCAGTGCCGTCGCCTGGGGTGGGGAGCAGGCACTGCGGGCCAAGGTCTGCATAGGCGAGGCCCTGTTCAGCCGGGCTGATTACCCGATCCCGTCGCAGGAACTGGACTGGTTCTGCACCCAGCGTTGAGGGAGGTTTTCCATGTCGCCCAGCGCCCGCATCATGGTCAGTGTTCTTACGCTGACTACCGGTATTGCAGCGTGCGCGGGAACTCCGATCGAGCAGATGGCCCTTGCCGTTGAACATCCCATGCTGGGCGTGGTCTTCGATACCAAGGGCACCCGTTTCGAACACCTTCCCGCGGCAGTCCATAAAGCCTGCAAGCTGGACAAGATGGCCCGCTACTACATCATGGCGCGCCTCACGTCCGGGGACACGGACCTCATCGTGACCATCGGACGTCTGCCTGGGCCGGATGACAACATGTTCGGCCAGGCACTGGAGATCAAGGGCGACCATTGCAAGGAAACGGATTCGCTCTGGATGCAGATGGGCTGGTTGCCGGCTGGGACGCTACCGGACAGCGCACCGACAGCGGGCCTGACACCCGGTCGGGACGCGCCTGAAATCTGTGTGAATGGTGAATGCCACTATGTCCTGCGCTCCCAGGCGGAGTTAGACCGCTTGCGTGCGCTGGTGCAGGACGCACTGAAACGGGCGGAAACCGCGCTGGGTGGAAAGGACAATGTGAAGCGAGACCTGTGCGGTTCCAGCGTTCCGTCCGACAAACGTATGCCCGAGGTCGGCAAGATACTCACGGCCTATTGCCAGCCGTGAGCACCGATGCGGAGGATCAGTCCAACGCCGTGAACGGATCTTCCTTCAGATTTGTACTGAAACCGAAATAATCCCACGCCGGCCGCATATGTTCCGGTAGCGGAGCGGTCACGTCGATGGTGCCACCGCGCGGAT
This sequence comes from Niveispirillum sp. FG148, assembly GCF_057809655.1. NCBI lineage: Bacteria > Pseudomonadati > Pseudomonadota > Alphaproteobacteria > Rhodospirillales > Azospirillaceae > Niveispirillum > Niveispirillum sp. FG148. Next base: position 45,747 of record NZ_JBMDKJ010000038.1, on the reverse strand, counting down.
GCGGGATGATGATGCGACGGGCATGCAGGTGCAGCTGCCGCTTCATGTCGGCGCCATCGATGAAGGCTGCCTGGCCTGCATATTTGCCATCGCCCAGGATGGGCGTGCCGATGGCATTCATGTGGACACGCAGCTGATGCGTGCGGCCCGTGCGCGGCCACAGGGCCACGAAGGCCGCCTTGCGGTGGGCATGTTCCAGCACGGTGTAATAGGATTGGGCGCGCTGGCCGTTGCGCTCATCGACCATCATCCGCTCACCGCCGGCCGCCATTTCCTTGCCGATGGACAGGTCGATGCGGCCCTGGTGCGGTTCGGGCACGCCAACCGTAACGGCCCAATAGATCTTGCGCGCGTCGCGGCCCCGGAAACTCTCCGTCAGGCGGGTGGCGGCAAAGGCGTTACGGGCCAGGACCAGACAGCCGCTGGTGTCCTTGTCCAGCCGGTGAACCAGCTTGGGTCGGCCCGGCGCGTCGAATTTCAGCAGGTCCAGCATGGCGTCCAGATGCTTGGCCTGGCTGGTCCCCCCCTGCACGGCCAAGCCCGCCGGCTTGTCCAGCACCATGACGTCGGCATCGCGGTAAAGGACGCAGGCGCGCAGGGCCGCAATTTCCTTGTCGCTGAACACCGGCTTGCGGGCCGTTGCCTCTTCGGCGTTCACCGCCGGGGCCGGCGCGTCGGGCAGCGGCGGAATGCGCACGGCCTGCCCTGGCACCAGGCGCGTGTTGGCATCGGCCCGCTTGCCGTCCACCCGCACCTGCCCCGTGCGCAGCAGCTTTTGCAGCACGCCATGGCCGACCTGCGGAAAATGCCGCTTGAACCAGCGGTCCAGGCGGACATCGACCTCGTCGTCCGTCACCATCCTCGTCTCTACGGCCTTCGCGGGACCGCGCGCATCACCGGCATCGCTCATGCCGTCACCATCCGTACAAAATAGAGCCCGGCGAACAGTCCACCGATGCCGATAACCAGGGACGACAGCAGATAGGCCGCCGCCGTCGTGAAATCCCCCCGCTGCACCATGGACGCCACATCCAGCGAGAAGGTGGAAAAGGTCGTGAACCCGCCCAGAATGCCTGTGGTCAGGAACAGCCGGATTTCCGTGGGCAGTGTCCAGGCATGGGCCATGGCGCCCGCCAGCAACCCCATGATGGTGGAGCCAACGATATTCACCGTCAGCGTCGCCCAGGGGAAATCGCTGCCGAACAGCCGTCCGAACACTTCAGCAGTCAGATAGCGCGCCACGGAGCCGAGCGCACCACCGAATGCGACATAGAACACCATCTTCATGCGCCGACCCCGAATATCCAGCCCTCGCGCCGGGCAATGTCAGCCGACATTGCCGCCGGCTGCCAGACACTGTCATGTGCCACCAACCGCGACAGGCCGGCGGCCGTGATGATGGCATCCCCGATGTGATCGTCAAACTGTTCCGGCATGTCGGATGACAAGATGCAGCCGAAATGGCCGACGCCGGCCGCCAGCGCCGCCCGGTCCGTGATCTTGCGCACGCCACCCAGCGCCTGCTTGCGGAACAGGGTCGGGTAGATCTCCATCACCACGCATTGGCCGGGTCCCGGCATTTCTGCCGGCCACACCACCAGACGGTCTCCCAGCAGGCCGCGCAGCCGCTTCAGGGTGCGCATGCCGGCCAGCGACGCCTTGCCAACCTGCTTCGACGCTGCCGCCAGCTTGAACAGCGATACCGGCGTGCCCGCCCCGGTCTCTGCTGCCACGATCTCCGTCCGTCGCCTTTTGGTCGACCCATCGCCCCAATGGGCGGGTGTCGATCCGTTGACCCAGAAGCTGGGGGCCAGGCGCGGGTCACTGACGGCTGGACCGGCGAAATCATCGTCTGCCCCTGCACTGGCCCGATCGACCAGATCCCACAGGGCAAACATGTCGGTGACATCGGGCACCCGCCCGTCGAGATAGCCCACACCGGGCACATAGGGCATGGCGAAACCGAAATCGAAGCCGGCCAGCACCCGCGCCCCACCGGCCGCCAGGGCGGCGATGCGGTCCGCCACTTCCGCCCGGCGCCAGAACCGGTCGGAAGGCCACAAAGGCCGCACCAGACCTGCCCGGTCACAGGCAGCGACCGCGACAGCCCGGGCTGGCTGCGCCCCCGTCCAGTCGATCCCCAGGATCACATCGAAATCGTTGCACATGCCAAACCGTTCCATTGCACTTGTCCCGGTAGCATCGCATCATCCAGCCATGCAACCGGGAGGATTCCATGACCAGCATCTATGACTTTACCGCCAAGACCCTGGACGGCAAGGACGTGTCCCTGGGCGACTGGCGCGGCAAGGTGCTGCTGATCGTGAATACCGCCAGCAAGTGCGGCTTCACCTATCAGTATCAGGGGCTGGAAGCGTTGCATCGCGATTACGCGGCGCGTGGGCTGACCATCCTGGGCTTCCCCTGCAACCAGTTCGGCCATCAGGAACCGGGCGACGCGGCGGAAATCGCCAATTTCTGCTCCCTGACCTATGATGTCACCTTCCCCATGTTCGCCAAGATCGACGTTAACGGGGACAATGCCCATCCGCTGTACAAATGGTTGAAAACGCAGAAGCGCGGCTTTCTGGGCACCAGCGGCATCAAGTGGAACTTCACCAAGTTCCTGGTCGACCGCTCGGGCAAGGTGGTCGGCCGCTTCGGACCCACGACAAAGCCGGAAGCGCTGACCACGGCCATCGAGGCGCTGCTGTAAAAGCGGGCAAAGCTTGCCATCGGGATTTCCCGGACGCACCATGGGCGAACCTGAAACAGGACGCATCACCATGACGCATCTGGGAAATTCCGCCGCCAGCCGCGACGTCGCCTATCACCTGCACCCCTATACCAACCTGAAAACGCACGAGACCAGCGGACCGCTGGTCATTGCCTCGGGCAAGGGCGTCACGGTCACGGACGAGGCCGGCAAGGACTATATCGAGGGTGTCGCGGGCCTCTGGTGCACTTCGCTGGGCTTTGATGAGCCACGCCTGGTGGAGGCCGCCATCCGGCAGCTGCGCACCCTGCCCTTCTACCACGCCTTCGCCCATAAATCGCACGAACCGGCCATCGATCTGGCCGAACGGCTGATCAAGCTGGCGCCCGTGCCGATGAGCAAGGTGTTCTTCGCCTGCTCCGGGTCGGAAGCGAATGACACCGCCGTCAAGCTGGTCTGGTATTACAACAACGCCATCGGCCGGCCGCAGAAGAAGAAGATCATCGCCCGGCAGAAGGCCTATCACGGGGTCACCGTGGCGGCCGCCAGCCTGACCGGGCTGGTCAATTGCCATCGTGATTTCGACCTGCCCATCGCCGGCATCCTGCATACCGACTGTCCGCACCATTATCGCTATGCCGATCCGGGCGAATCGGAGGCAGACTATGCCACGCGCCTGGCCGACAATCTGGAGGCCCTGATCCTGCGGGAGGGGCCGGAGACGGTCGCCGCCTTCTTCGCCGAACCGATCATGGGGGCGGGTGGTGTCATCCTGCCGCCGGCGACATATTTCGAGAAAATCCAGGCGGTCCTGAAAAAGTATGATGTGCTGCTGGTCGCCGACGAGGTGATCTGCGGCTATGGCCGCACCGGCAACATGTGGGGCAGCCAGACCTATGGCCTGAAGCCGGACATCCTGACCTCGGCCAAGGCCCTCACCTCTGCCTACATGCCGCTGTCGGCCGTATTGGTGTCGGATGCGATCTATCGCGCCTGCGTGGATGAAAGTGCCAAGATCGGCACCTTCGGCCATGGCTACACCTATTCCGGCCATCCGGTCAGTTGCGCGGTGGCCCTGGAAACCCTGAAAATCTATGAGGAGAGGGACATTGTCGGGCATGTGCGGAGCCTTGCGCCCCACCTGCAGAACGGCCTGCGCGCCTTCCGTGACCACCCGCTGGTAGGGGAGGTGCGGGGCATCGGCCTGATCGGCGGGGTGGAACTGGTGGCTGACAAGGCGACGAAGCGCGCCTTCGACCCGTTGCTGGGCGTGGGTGCCAAGCTGGTATCGTTCAGCCACCAGCATGGCGCCATCCTGCGTCCCATCGGCGACAGCATCGGCTTCTCCCCGCCCCTGATCATCAGCGAGCAGGAAATAGAGACTCTGCTGTTCCGGTTCGAGAAATCGCTGGCCGATACGGCAGACTGGCTGACCCGCGAGGGTGTGAAGCTGGGCTGACCATCCGTCCAGCGCATCGCCGCCATCCACAGCGTGGTGGGTGGCGGCGACCTCTCTTGGACGAAATGATGAATTGACCGAAATCAAAGCGGTGTTAATCGTTTCGGGCCATGGTTTCGACCACTGGCCCGTCGGCAATGTCGGGACCCGGCGCGACAAGCGGTCGCGAGGGGTTTTGCGGTTCCCACCTTTGGGGTAAGAAACAAGGGTGGACATTCGGCACAGTCGGCGTGACACTTCCGGTGGCGTGAACGGGACAACGGCCCATGGATTACGAGAATTTTTTCAAGACCCAGATCGATGGCCTGAAGCGCGAGGGGCGATACCGCGTCTTCGCCGATCTGGAGCGGCGTGTGGGGGACTTCCCGACCGCCACTTTCCATGGTGAGGATGGCCCGCCCAAGGATGTCACCGTCTGGTGCTCCAACGACTATCTGGGCATGGGCCAGCATCCGGTCGTTATCGGGTCCATGGTCGACAGCCTGCACAAGTGCGGCGCCGGCGCCGGTGGCACCCGCAACATCTCCGGCACCAACCACTACCATGTGATGCTGGAACGCGAGCTGTCCGACCTGCACCATAAGGAAGCCGCACTGCTGTTCACCTCGGGCTACATCAGCAACGAGGCGACGCTGTCCACCCTGCCGCGCATCCTGCCGAATTGCGTCGTCTTCTCTGACGCGCTGAACCACAATTCGATGATCGAGGGCATCCGCCACTCCGGCGCGGACAAGCATATTTTCCGGCACAATGATGTGGCCCATCTGGATGCCCTGCTGTCGCGCTATCCGAAGGAACAGCCCAAGCTGGTGGCCTTCGAAAGCGTCTATTCCATGGATGGCGACATCGCCCCCATCAAGGAACTGTGCGACGTTGCCGACAAGCACGGCGCCATGACCTATCTGGACGAAGTGCATGCCGTCGGCATGTATGGCCAGCGCGGCGCCGGTGTGGCCGAGCGGGAGGGCGTGATGGATCGCCTGACCGTGATCGAAGGCACGCTGGGCAAGGCTTATGGCGTGATGGGCGGCTATATCACAGGTTCGGCCGCCCTGGTCGATTGCGTGCGCAGCTTCGCCCCGTCCTTCATCTTCACCACCTCGCTGGCCCCGGTGCTGGCGGCGGGTGCGCTGGCCTCCGTCATGTTCCTGAAGGAGCATAACGAGATCCGCATCCGTCATCAGGAACGCGCCGCCACGCTGAAGCGCCGTCTGGCTCAGGCTGGCCTGCCGGTCATGCCGTCGGTCAGCCATATCGTGCCGCTGCTGGTGGGTGATGCGCACCTGTGCAAGCAGGCCAGCGATGACCTGCTGCGCTATCACAACATCTATGTGCAGCCGATCAATTATCCGACCGTGCCGCGTGGCACGGAACGGCTGCGCCTGACGCCCACCCCCTTCCATGACGACCGCAAGATGGACCATCTGGTCGATGCATTGCTGTCGGTCTGGAAGAACTTGGAACTGAAGTGCGCCGCCTGACGGCATCGCATTTTTAACCTGAAGGGACCCGGGGTGCCGCCGCGCTCCGGGTCCTTTTTGTTTCAATCCCGGTCCCTGTCCGATTGGTCATCGTTGCCCCCTTGAAGAGGGCGGGGCCGACGGGGTACAGGGATATGTCGTTTGGATTCTGGGGTGACATGAAATGGCCGAAGCGGATATGGACGAACTGCTTGAACAGCTTAAGTCCGAATTCAGCGACTATATGAGCGACCGGCTGTCGTCGATCTACAATGCCCTGGATGCCCTCAAGGAAGGCCGCAGCCCCGGTGCCGACACGCTGCGTGAGATCCGCCGTGAAATCCATTCCCTGAAGGGTGCCGGCAGCACCTTCGGCTATCCTATCGTCTCCCTGATCGCCCAGCGCATGGAGACCTATGTCAGCGATCTGAAGGACCTGGACGAGAAGCAGATTGCCGCCGTCCAGATTTTCGCCGACCGCATGGCCGAAATGGCGGAACTGGAAGACCAGCCCGACATCGCGGCCACCAACCAGATCATCCGCCGCCTGCCGACGCGCTACGAATTCGACATCACCGATGTCGAGGTGCGCGACGTTGAAATCATGCTGGTCACACCCAACAAGCTGGTAGCCAGAAAGGCAACGGCGGAACTGGGTGCATGCGGGTTCCGCGTCAACACCATCACCGATCCGATCGAAGCCATTTCCATCGCCGTGCGCGTCCCGCCCGATATGATCATCGCCTCGGCCGTCATGGATGGGCTGGGCGGCATCGACCTGATCCGGGGCCTGCAGGCCATGTCGGTGACGTCGAATGTCCCGGCAGCCCTGATGACCAGCATGGGTGCCGACCAGTTGAAGGGCGTTCCCGATGGGGTCGGCATCATTCGTCTGGGGACGACGTTCGGCGATGACATCGCGGCAACGATTACCCGTTTCAATCTGGGCTGATCGTCCTTATATCCCGCGTTGGTGGAACGTGCGGCAGGACGACCCGGATTGACATCACAATCCGGTAACCGGCGCGGGATATATCACGGATGGTCGGCGGGCAGCGGGCCCGCCGGATTGAAGGTCGAACGTGGATACGCAATTGCCGCCCCAAGGGGACGAAGCCGCAGAAAAGTTTGGCCCAGACGCTGATCCGGCGGAGCCGAAGCGGACGACTGACGTCCTGTACGAAACCATCTCCCGTGTCCAGGGGGAAAGGATCAGCATCGGCGATCTGATCGACGGGCTGGGCGAGCGTGCCTATGGCATCTTGTTGCTGCTGTTCGCGCTGCCGACCATCCTGCCGGCCCCACCTGGAACATCGGCCATTACCGGGCTGCCCATCACCGCCTTCGCCTTCCAACTGATGATCGGCCACCCTCACCCCTGGCTGCCCGCCTTTCTGCGCCGCCGCAGCGTGGCACGCACGGACCTGCTGGCCGTGCTGGACAAGGCCAGCCCCTATCTGCGCAAGGCGGAAAGGATCACCCGTCCGCGTTATTCCTTCCTGGTCGAAGGCCAGATGGAACGGCTGGCAGGCCTGGTCGTGTTCCTGCTGGGCGTGGTGCTGATCCTGCCGATCTTCATGGGTAACATGTTCCCCAGCATCGCTGTTGCCCTGATCGCGCTGGCCGTGATGGAACGGGATGGCATTGCCGTCATCGCCGGCTACATCGCCGCCGTAGCCTCTACGATCGTCGCCTTCGGCTTCATCGTCGTCACCTTCAAGGTGATGCTGTACGCCATCCATGAGTTTCTGGGTCTGTAGGTCGCAGGCGAGCGCGGTTGCCCTTTGCCGGTTGCCGGGCGTAGCATCCGGCCAACCCGCAATCGCCGAGCCAATGCAAAGGCCCCATGTCGCAGCATACGCCCAACCCCGCCTTTCCCCGCACCCGTGGTCGCCGCAACCGTGTCGATGGCTGGACGCGCCGGCTGGTTGCCGAAAACACGCTGTCGGCCAATGACCTGATCTGGCCGATTTTCGCGGTCGAGGGCGAGAACCAGCGCCAGCCGGTGGCCAGCATGCCAGGGGTGGAGCGTCTGTCGCTGGACCTGCTGGTGCCGGCCGTGGCGGAGGCGCGTGACCTGGGCATTCCCTGCGTGGCCCTGTTCCCGATCGTGCCCGTGGACCGCAAGGACCCGGAAGGACGCGAATCGGGCGATCCGAACAACCTGATGTGCCGCGCCATCCGCGCCATCAAGCGGGAAGTGCCGGATATCGGCGTTCTGGGTGACGTGGCATTGGACCCCTATACCAGCCACGGCCATGACGGCATTGTGAAGGACGGGTACGTCCTGAACGACGAGACGGTGGAGGCCCTGGTGTGGCAGGCACTGGTCCAGGCCGATGCCGGCTGCGACATCGTCGCCCCTTCCGACATGATGGATGGCCGCATCAAGGCCATCCGCGACGCGCTGGAGGACCGCGGCCATCAACTGACCCGTATCTGCTCCTACGCCGCAAAATATGCCTCCGCCTTCTACGGTCCTTTCCGCGACGCCGTGCAGACGGGCGGTCTGCTGAAGGGCGACAAGAAGACCTACCAGATGGACCCGGCCAACAGCGATGAGGCCCTGCGCGAGGTCGCGTTGGACATTGCGGAAGGGGCCGACATGGTCATGGTCAAGCCCGGCCTGCCCTATCTGGATATTATCCGCCGCGTCAAGGACCGGTTCGGCGTGCCCACCTTCGCCTACCATGTGAGCGGTGAGTACGCGATGCTGAAGGCGGCTGCCGGTAATGGCTGGTTGAATTACGAGGCCGCACTGATGGAAACCCTGCTGGGCTTCAAGCGGGCCGGCACCGACGCGATCCTGACCTATGGCGCCAAGGATGCGGCCCGGCTGCTGCGAGAGCGGGGCTAAGTCAATAAATGGGTTGAGGATAATCCTTCAACTCATTGTTGTTAGGTTAGTTTCTTGGCTTCCAGAGCGGGACATCATCCGCCTGGTCCTGATCAAGGCGGCCCGCACAGGTGATCTTGGGCGGGCCGTTGCCGAAGGCGTCGGCCTCCGGCACCCGCAGCGTCACCTCAAGCAGGACCATCCCGGCCAGCATTTCCCCGAACGGTTCGGGACGGTTGCCGCCGGGTCCACGCGTGTCTGATCCGAAGATGCGTTGCAGATACCATGCGGCCCCCGTCATCCCGGCCGGCGCACCGGTCAGCAGATGGTCACGCAGCAGGCCGTAAATCTCCCTGCATTGCGCCAGATTGCGCATGCGGGCTGGCATGGCCATGGACAGATAGGCCAGAACGCGCCGGTCGGCGGGCCGGTACAGCGTACCGATCTTCACCGGTCCATCCTTGCCATCGCGGATATCCAGGGCGCCTGCTGCCTGCCGCAGTTCCCGGTCCAGCCGCAGCATGCCCCAATCCAGCAGGGTCACGGGCGTTTCGGTCAGCCAGGCGTTAAGCCTGGGGTCGACGGGTTGCTGTGTCGGGTTGGTCTGTGCCCTGCCCAATGTTGCCAGCATCGCAACGACCAACAAGCCCATCCCGATCGCACGCATCCGTCCCTCCGGCCCTTTGGGGCCAGCCTAAAGATGGCGGATGACAATCCTGTTACAGCCGCGCCAGGAAAGCGTCCAGGCAACGATCAGCCCACATGCCCCCGATGCCATGGAAGCCGACATGACCGCCATGGGGGCTGATGGCCGGTAAAATCCAGGGATTGGCGGACCAGTCAAACTGGCGGTAGGCATCCGGCGGAATCCACGGATCGTCCAGCGCATGTACGACCAGGGTGGGCACGCGGATGCGTGTCAGAAAACCCAGGGCCGAATTGATGGCGTAATATTCGGGCGCACCGGACCATCCGTTCCAGGGTGCCACCACCTTGTCGTCAAAATCCCAGAGATCGACCGCCGCCAACGCCGCATCGGCCCAACGGTCACCGACGCGGGCGCGGTTGGTGACCATGTCGTCCTTCATCTGACCCAGCAGACGGTTATGGTACAGCCGATTGCCCGGTGCCCCGAACAGGCGGCTGCTGGCGGCCAGGTCGATGGGCGCGGAAATGGCGGCCCCGGCAATGACAGGCACAGGGAAATCTCCCTCGCCCAGAAATTTCAGGGCACAGTTGCCGCCCAGCGACCAGCCGACGATGATGACACCATTGGCCGCCAGGTCCGGCGGAAGCCCCGCCAGCACGGCGCGGATATCGCCCGTCCGCCCGGCATGATAGCGGCGGGTGCAGGTCCCGGCCGAAGGCCCGGCGCCGCGCAGGTTCAGGCGCAGCACGGGATGGCCGCGGTCCAGCAACAACCGTGTCGTCGCCCGGACATAGAAACTATCCTGGCTGCCCGTCAGACCATGCAGCAGCACGGCCAGGGGTTCATCGGATGCCGACGCAACTTCCGGCCGGTTGAGCGCTGCCAACAGGCAATCGCCGCTGCCATCGTCCATGGGAAAGCACATTTCCGTGGCGGCCGGCAGTGGCAGCGACGGCTTGGCGATCGTGTTGCGCACCGTCTGCAGATGCCGCCCGATCCAGGGGAACCGTTGCCGGAAGGGGGGTAGATCCAAGGGAGCCGGCGGATGACGCCTGCCCGACATCAGGCCAGGAATTCCCGCACGGCGGCGATCTGATCTTCCGCCATCAGCGCCGGCGCATGACCGGCATCGGGCACCAGGTAGAGGCGGGCCCGCGGCCCCTCCTTCGTCATCCGCTCTGCCGTATCGGCCATCAGCAAATCCGACTTGGCGCCACGCACCACCAGGGTGGGCTGGCGGATCAGCGACCATAGCGGCCACAGATCGACATCGCCGATGGCACTGGTCTTGAAGATGCGGGAGATCCCGGGATCATAAGCCAGACGATAACAGCCATCGGCCTGGCGGTCGGCGCTGGTTTCCGCCATGTGCCGCCACTGGGTGTCGGTCAACGCCCCGAACCCGGCATAATGCGAGCGCATATAGGTCTCGACGGCCGCAAGATCCGGGAAAACGGGATCCAGCCCGACATAATCCCCGATCCGTTCCAACGCCACTTTGGGCACAAAGGGGCCGACATCGTTGACGACCAGCCGGCGCAACGGGCTGTTCGGCTGGGCAGCCAGCATCATACCGATCAGCCCCCCCATGGAGGTGCCGACCCAATCAACCTGTTCCACATCCAGCCGCGCCAGCAGCACAGCCATGTCGGCCAGATATTGCGAATAGCCGTAATGGTCGGGGTTGGCCAGCCGGCCGCTGCGCCCGCGTCCCACCACGTCCGGGCAGATGACCCGCGCATCCAGCCTTTCCGCCAGATCGGCCGCCAGCATGTCGAAATCCCGGCCGTTGCGGGTCAGCCCGTGGACGCAGACGATGGTGCGCGGACCGCTTCCCCACTCACGATACGCGATGCGATGGAATCCGGTCGCCGACAGGCCCTGGCAGGATTTATCGACAAAGAAACTCATTCGGCGGCGCGCTCCGGCTGATGATTGCGGAATTCCTGCTTAGCATGCCGAGCGGACGACCGTAAACCTGAACAGTGGTTCATGTCTGTGCTTGCATGCACGGTTCAGCCACGGAGGCTGGCATAGCCGCCACGGAAATAAAGCAGCGGCTCCCCCTCGCGGCGGCGAAACCGCAGGACACGACCAACCAGGATCGTGTGATCGCCGCCGTCATAGGTGGCATGGCGGGCGCAATCCATGGTGGCCAGCGCGTCGGGGATGATGGGGGCCCCGCTGTCCCAGGTTTCGGCAGCAACGCCGTCCCAGCGGTTTTGCGGTGGAACGGCAGCAAAGGTATGCGACAGCACCTTCTGTTCTGCGCCCAGAACGGCAACGGAGAACCCGCTGCTGTCAACGAACGCTCCCAAGCTTTCCGAACGATTGTCGATGCAGAACAGCACCAGCGGCGGGTCCAGCGACACCGAGGTGAAGGAGTTCACCGTCAGCCCCACCGGCCGGCCGTCGCGGCCACTGGCCGACACGATGCAGACGCCCGTGGCAAAGCATCCCAAAGTGTCGCGAAAGGCGCGCTGGTCGAACGTCATGCTGCGTCGGCTCCCATCGTCTGCTGCCCGGTCGGCTCTATCGGTTACCCGACCCGCACCGGGGACGCAAGGCCGTGTAGGCCCCCGCCATCGCCTGTCGGCATTGTGCCGGCGTCCATCGGAAGGGGTGTTTGACCATTTGCGCGTGGAGCCGCACTTGCTACACTCCGGCGATTTGGCAACGGAACGGATTGTCGCCGTGGCAAGTGCGGAAGAAAAAGCCCCGATCATCATCAAGAAGATCAACAAGAGCGCCGAAGGGCACCATGGCGGCGCCTGGAAGGTGGCGTATGCCGACTTCGTGACCGCGATGATGGCTTTCTTCCTGCTGCTGTGGCTGTTGAACGTGACCACCGCCGAACAGAAGATGGGAATCGCCGATTATTTCAGCCCGGCCAGCGCGTCGAAGCAGACCAGCGGGTCCGGCGGGGTGCTGGGCGGTCAGACCATCCGCGTGGATGGCGCCATGGTCAATGCCAGCAGCCCGCCCGGCGTGACGGTCCCCACCCCCACCATGCCGGCCGCCGCCAATTCCCAGGAACAGACGGACGACATGCAGGACAGTTCCAGCGGCCGCCCGACGGAAAAGGAAAGTACCGGAAAGGGGGCCGGCGACAAGCCCGGCGGCTGGTTCCGCGGCGACACGGTCAACGGTCTGGCCATGCTTGAAAAGGCGGGGGAGAAGGAAGCCGCCGACAAGAACAAGGATGGCAAGGTCGATGAAGGGGAGTTGCGTGAAGCGTTGGCCAAGCACGAGGATGCGCAGTTCGCCAAGGCGGAGGCGGAACTGCGCCAAGCCATCCAGCAAATTCCCGAACTGCGCGATCTGGCCCAGAACCTGATCATCGACAGGACGCCGGAAGGCCTGCGCATCCAGCTGGTCGACCAGGAAGGCTATTCCATGTTCCCGTCGGGCAGCGCCAAGATGCTGCCGCAGACGGCCCAGCTGATGTCACAGGTGGCGCAGGTCGTATCAAAGCTGCCCAACAAGCTGTCGGTCAGCGGTCACACAGACAGCATTCCCTTTGGCAGCGGTGCATCCTACACCAACTGGGAATTGTCGACCGACCGCGCGAATGCCAGCCGCCGCGCGCTGGAGGCCACGGGCGTACCCGACAACCGGTTCGAAACGGTGGTGGGCAAAGCCGACCGCGATCATCTTTTCAAGGACGAGCCGAACTCCCCGCGCAACCGGCGCATTTCCATCGTGCTGCTCCGCGAAAATCCCCTGTTGGGGGCGCCGGCCGGCAATGCACCCGCGTCGCCGGCGTCTGGCGGCGGTGCCAACGCCGCACCGCCACCGCCACCGGCTCCCCGATCCAGTGTCGCCCCTGCCCCGGCTGTCGGCCTGACGCGGTAATGCGGCGTCCGCGCCACAGCTGGCACCGGACAAATACCGGTACCAAAAATACCGGTCATCAAATATCAAAGTCCCCTGTTCAAACGCATTTGATCTGATAGTCTCGATTGTGCGGATGCGAAACGAAACCTTTGTCGGCATCGCCCTCGACAATGGATCGCATGGCACGAAGGGCGCAGGGGGCTCTGTTGAGCGGGTCTGGAAAAGGCGTTGACGACCTGTTGTCGTCCTATGATGCCAATGGCTTCTATGATGAGCTGTTCGGCATCGCCAGCAAACCGGCATTCCACACCGAAGCCGTGAAAGACCGGCTTCGACAACTCGATTACGACGATCTGAGAAGACGCGCATCCGACGCGGAGCGTGAGCTGTACAATCTGGGCATCACGTTCCTGGTGTACAGCGATGCCAAGGCCGTTGACCGCATTCTGCCCTTCGACGTCATTCCCCGCATCATCTCCGCCAAGGAATGGGCGCATCTGGAAAAGGGCGTGCAGCAGCGCATCGCGGCGCTGAACATGTTCCTGCACGATATCTATCACGACCAGAAAGTGCTGAAGGACGGGATCATCCCGGCGGAACTGGTATTGGGTAATTCCAATTACCGGCCGCAGATGCAGGGCATCGACCTGCCCTTTCAGACCTATATCCATATCGCCGGCGTCGATCTGGTCCGCGACCATGAAGGCACGTTCCGCGTGCTGGAAGATAATGGCCGCGTGCCGTCGGGCGTGTCCTATGTGGTGGAAAACCGCCATATGATGCTGCGCGCCTTTCCAGACCTGATGGGCGATATCGGCCTGCGCAGCGTGGAGAATTATGGCGCCAAGCTGCTGGAGGCGATGAGCGAGATCGCCCCGCCGCGTCCGGACGAAGATGGCTATGACCCGCAGGTCGTGCTGCTGTCTCCTGGCGCTTACAACTCCGCCTATTTCGAACATATCTTCCTGGCGCGCGAGATGGGCGTGCCGCTGGTTGAAGGCCGCGACCTGACCGTCATCGACGACAAGGTCTATATGAAGACCACAGGCGGCCTGCGCCGCGTGGACAGCATCTATCGCCGCATCGGCGACGATTTCCTGGACCCGCTGGCCTTCAATTCCGACAGCCTGCTGGGCGTGCCGGGCATCTTCGAAGCCTATCGCAAGGGCAATGTGGCGCTGGCCAATGCCATCGGCACGGGCGTGGCCGACGACAAGGCTGTCTATGCCTATGTCCCGCGCATGATCAAATATTACCTGGGCGAAGACGCCATCATCCCCAATGTCGAGACGCACATCTGTCGCGAGCCCGAGGCGCTGAAATTCACGCTGGATAATCTGGACAAGCTGGTGGTGAAGCCTGTGGGCGAGGCCGGCGGTTACGGTATCACCATCGGTCCGCGGGCCACCAAGGCCGAGCTGGAGGATTGCCGCGCCAAGCTGCTGGAGGATCCCGCCAACTATATCAGCCAGCCCATGGTGCCGCTGTCGGTCTGCCCCACCCTGACGGAGGAAGGGATCGAGCCGCGCCATGTGGATCTGCGTCCCTTCGCCATCACGGCGCGGAACACCTGGGTGCTGCCCGGCGGCCTGACGCGCGTGGCCCTGAAGAAGGGCACGCTGATCGTCAATTCCAGTCAGGGCGGCGGGTCGAAGGACACCTGGGTCCTGACCGAAGGACCGGGGGAGGAGGAGGCATTGTCGCCCGATGCCAACATTGATCCGTTCAATTCCCAGTCCCAGTCGCAGAGCCAGTAAGGGGAGAACCGGATATGGCTGCCCTCCTCGCCCGTTACGCCGAATGCATCTTCTGGATGGCCCGCTATATGGAACGGGCCGAAAATCTGGCCCGCATCCTGGATGTGCATGAAACCTTCGCCCGTGACAGTTTCGGGGCCACCAACTGGCTGCCGATCCTGCGCCTGAATGCAGACGAACAGCGCTTCTTTGACCAATATCCCACCGCGTCGGCCAAGAATGTCCTGAGCTTCTATGTTCTGGACCAGCAGAACCCGACCTCCATCATCGCCGCCATCAGTGCGGCGCGGGAGAACGCGCGGCAGCTGCGGCCCCTGATCTCCACGGAGATGTGGGCGCATCTGAACATGTTCTATAACCGCCTGCTGTCGCTGGAACCGGCCGATCTGGTGCAGCACAATCTGCAAAGGCTTTGCGCCTCCATCAAGGAAAGCTGCCAGACCCATACCGGCATCACCGAAGGCACCTTCTTCCGGGACCAGGGGTGGCATTTCTACAATCTGGGCCGCAACCTTGAACGGGCCGACCAGACGACGCGTCTGCTGGACATCAAATACCACACGCTGCTGCCCAGCCCGCGCGATGTCGGCACGCCGCTGGATATCAGCCAGTGGAACAGCCTGCTGCGGTCGGCCGCCGGCTATCACGCCTTCCGTCGTGTCTATCCGCGTGGCATGACCCCGGCCGGCGTGGCTGGTTTCCTGCTGTTCAACGACAATTTCCCCCGTTCCGTGCTGGTCTGCATGCGGGAGGTGGACAGCCTGTTGAACCGGCTGAACAGCAAATACAGGTTGCGCCGCGGAACCTTGCCCTTGGAACGGTCCGATGAGTTGCGCAGCGATCTGGCGAGCCAGACCATCCAGTCCGTCATTGCGGTGGGTCTGCACGAATATCTGGACAATTTGCAGATAAATTTCTCCAACCTGTCCAATGATATCGCTCAGGCCTTTTTCATGGTCGACCAAACAGGTACTCTGTCCGCCTGATCCCTGCCCTTGATGGCTATATGAGCGTCATTCCGCCCCTGCACCGACCATTGCAGCAGTTCTTCCGCTCCGGCCCCATGCCCTGCCCTTACCTGCTGGGCCGGGTGGAGAGGAAACTGTTTACGCGGCTGGTCGGCCCACAGGCGGTGGAGGTGAACTCCACCCTGTCGCGGGCCGGGTTCCGCCGCAGCCATGATATCGTTTATCGGCCGGTCTGCCCGGCCTGTCAGGCCTGCATTCCGGTCCGCGTGCCTGTGGATCAGTTCCAGCCGAACCGGGCCAACCGGCGCATACTCCGCGCGAACACGGATTTGTCGCTGACCCTGGTACCCGCGGAAGCCAGCATGGAGCAGTTCCAGTTGTTCGCGCTGTATCAGGACGCGCGGCATAGCGACAGCGACATGAACCGCATGACCCCGGCGGACTTCGCCGCCATGGTCGATGAGGGGCGGGTCAACACCTTCGTGGCTGAAACGCGGATGCCGGATGGCAAGCTGAAGGGGGCCATGCTGGTCGATCGGCTGGATGACGGTTATTCCGCCGTCTACAGCTTTTATGACCCCGACCTGCCGCGGCGCAGCCTGGGAACGCACCTGATCCTGTCGATGATCGAGCGCTGTCGGCAGGAAGGCCTGCCCTATCTCTACCTCGGCTACTGGATCGAAGGCAGCCGCAAGATGGAATACAAGGCCAATTTCCAACCGCTGGAGGCGCTTGGCCGCGAGGGCTGGGCACCGTTGCAGATTCCGGCGGAGAAGGCGTGATCCGGGCGGGGCCGACGATAAAGGTCAGCCCCGTCCCGTCACCGTGCTGTCAGATCAGCCCTTCGGCCTTCAGCGCGGCCTGAACCGCCGGGCGTGCGGCCATCCTGGCACGGAAGGCCGACAGCTTGGGCCAGCCGGCAAGATCAATCCCGACAAAGCCCGTCCAGCCCAGAACCGTGAACAGATAGGCATCGGCCACGCTGAAGTCCGCCCCCAGCAGATAGGCGCGGCCATCGGCCAGATCCCCTTCCACCTGATCCAGGCGGCGCTTCAGATTGGCGATGCTGCGTTCCTTGGACGCATCGTCCAGCGCCGGGTTGAACAACGGGCTGAAGCCCTTGTGCAGTTCAGTGGCGATGAAGTTCAGCGCCTCGTAAAGGCGCGCGCGGGCCAGCGTTCCGGCGGCCGGCGCCAGACCGGCGGCCGGATAAAGGTCGGCCACATACTGCATGATGGCCACACCCTCGGTCAGCACCTCGCCGCCGTCCAGCAGCAGGGCCGGGATATAGCCCTTGGAATTGATCGTATAGAAATCGACGCCACCGGCGGTCTTGTGGGTCGCCAGATCCACCGCCTCGATATCGGGTTCAAGGCCCGCTTCACGCAGCACGATGTGGGATGCAAGCGAGCAGGCGCCGGCCTTGTAATAAAGCTTCATGGGGTCTCTTCCGGAAATGGTGGGCATATCCGCCGTCCCGCGGCGAACCACGGCCGGCAGCATGATGCAGAA
Source organism: Niveispirillum sp. FG148 (assembly GCF_057809655.1). Taxonomy (NCBI): domain Bacteria; kingdom Pseudomonadati; phylum Pseudomonadota; class Alphaproteobacteria; order Rhodospirillales; family Azospirillaceae; genus Niveispirillum; species Niveispirillum sp. FG148. The sequence continues at coordinate 28,553 of NZ_JBMDKJ010000038.1, read as the reverse complement.
CGCGGCATCTTGTATAGCGATGTGCACGCGGGCTCCACTGTGTGGACCGTCACACCCCACGCCAGAGCATATAGGCGGCCGTGACAAACAGCAGGCCGGCGAACCCCCGGTTTAAGACCCCCTTGCGGGTCGCCAGGTGCCCGGCCACGCGCAGCCCCAGCGTACCGCCCGCCACCCCACCCAGAATGAACATCCCCGCCACCGGCCAGTCCACCAGGCCGTGAAGGGCATAACTGACAGCCGTGGTCAGGCCGAAGGCCCCGACGGACAGCAAGGAACTGGCAATCGCGTTCAGCATCGCCATGCCCGTGCCCAGCGCCAGACCGGGAACGATGAGAAAGCCACCCCCTATGCCAAAAAAGCCGGAAGCGGCCCCGCTGACAAAACCCAGCAGCAGCAGTTTCGGGGCCATCCGCCGGTCAAGGTGAACCGTGGGATCACCATCATCGTGGCGCCGCCGCACCATCAGGACGCCGACCAGCAGCATGACCAGCGCGAACAGGGCGATCAGACGCCCCCCATCCATGGCCCGTCCCGCGGCGGCGCCGATGCTGGCACCCGCCACCCCCGACAGCGCGAAGACCACGGCACAGGGCCATTTCACCGAACCACGCCGCGCATGCTGGAACAGGTTGACGAAGGCGTTGGCCGCCACCGCGAGGGCGGCTGTACCAATGGCGACATGGGGGTCACGGATGCCAACGACATAAAGCAGCAAGGGCACGGCCAGAATCGACCCGCCACCCCCGACAACGGCCAGGACAAAGCCGATCAAGGCTCCAGACAGGATCGACAGGATCCAGACCAGCATGCACGCCCCCTGTCCAGGTCAGAGAACATTGATGGGATATGTCAGATAGGTCCGGCCGTCCGACCCAGCGGGGGGCAAGGCGCCCGCTCGCATATTCACCTGAATTGACGGGATCAGCAGATTGGGGGCGGACAGGCCGGAATCGCGCTTCTGCCGCATCGTCACGAACGCTGCCTCGTCCACACCATCATGGACATGCACATTGCTGGCGCGTTGTGCCGCAACACTGGTCTCCCAGGCGAAATGATCCCGCCCCGGCGCCTTGTAATCATGGCCGACAAAAACACGGGTCTGCGCGGGCAAATCCAGGATGCGCCGGATCGACCGGTACAAGATGGCCGCATTGCCGCCCGGAAAGTCGGCCCGGGCCGTACCATAATCGGGCATGAACAGCGTATCACCGACAAAGGCCGCATCCCCGACCAGATAGGTCATGTCGGCCGGCGTATGACCCGGCGTCGCCAGGGCCCGGGCCGACAGGGTGCCGATCGTTAAGGCCTCTTCATCGGCAAACAGATGATCGAACTGCCGGCCGTCGGTGGTGAATCCGGACCCCAGACCGAAGATGGGTTTGAAGGTCTGCTGCACCCGGGTTACCCCTGCCCCGATGCCAGTCCGCCCGCCCACCTCGCCCTTGATATAGGACAGGGCCGACAGATGGTCGGCATGGACATGTGTGTCCAGAACCCATTCCACACGCAGCCCGTCCTGCCGAACGCGGGCTATCATTGCATCAGCCGAGCGGGTGGAGGTGCGACCGTTGCGCGGATCGAAATCCAGGACCGGATCAATGATCGCCGCCGCCGCAGAGCCTGGATCACGGACGATGAAGCTGGCGGTGAAAGTTGCCTCGTCAAAAAAAGGAATCACGATCGGATTCATGACCATCACCCTCCAGATCGGCCCACCATAGCCGGATGCCTCTTTAATATTTATATATCTGAAGATACGAATATACAAGCTGCATGATCAAGCCTGTCTTTTGGGTGATCCCATCATTTCCCCGGTGCATCATCCGGGCAGTCTGCTATCATTTGCCGCACTTGGTTCGGCCGATAATAATTGCCAACCGAAAACGCCATTGCGTCGCCTGATTCGGCAGGTGACAGGCCGGGCCGTTATTGCCGGTGCCGCAAGGGTGCGGTCGTGACCGGCCTGATGGGAGGTCGATATAATGGCATATCCAATGGCCGCCGGCCCGGCGGCAGCCCATACCCATTCCACCGGCATGCCGGACATCCGTCGGATCGGCATTGCCGATCTGATGCAGGCGCTGTCGCTCGGTGTGCAGGATTTCCTGGCCGCACCGACGCAGCTTTTCTTCCTTGGGCTGATCTATCCCCTGGTCGGGGGTGTGGCGGCGGCCGCCGCCGCGCGGGCCGATCTGTTCCCACTGCTTTATCCGGCACTGGCAGGCATCTCCATCATGGGGCCGATGGCAGCGCTGGGCATGTACGAGCTTAGCCGGCAACGGGAATTGGGGGTGGCGGTCACCTGGCGCAACGCACTGGATGTTCGTCACTCACCCGCCCTGGGGGCGATGGTCTGGCTGGGTGTGCTGCTGCTGGCTCTGTTCATCCTGTGGCTGGCAGTCGCGGAGCAGATTTACATGGCCACCCTGGCGTCCCGTCCCCACGCCACCATCGTGGAATTCATCGCCAGCCTGCTGGGGACCGCAGAAGGGTGGCGCATGATCGTCATCGGCAATGTCGTCGGTCTGGGCTTCGCGACGCTTGTGCTGACGCTGACGGTGGTGTCATTCCCCATGATGCTGCATCGGCGTAACGGCATCATCGATGCCGTTACAACCTCCATCCGCGCTGTGTGGCACAACCCCATCACCATGGCGGTATGGGGCCTCATCGTCGCCGGCCTGCTGCTGCTGGGCAGCCTGCCATTGTTCGTGGGGCTGGCGCTGGTAATGCCGATCCTGGGCCATGCGACGTGGCACCTGTATCGACGGACAGTGGCAGATTGAATTTGCCGCCTCCCGGCCCCGCCTTTCGGACAGGCGGGACCGGGAGACGGTCAGACCCACCTATAATTATCTAATAAATTCAATATTTTAGATAGCTTGCAATCCACCCACACCTGTGAAAACGTGCACAGGCGAAGAATTCGCTCGTGCCATGTGGGGGATTAGATGAAAAAGATCGTGGGCCTGCTTATTGGACTTGGCCTCAGCAGTCTTGTCGCTGCCTTGCCTGCCGCGGCAGAGGGCAAGCAGAACTTTACCCTGAAGAACCGCACCGGCTACACCATCTCGGAGGTCTATGTCTCCCCGTCCAAGGCGGCGACATGGGAGGAGGATGTGCTGGGCCAGGACGAACTGGATGACGGCCAGAAAGTGGATATCGACTTCCACCGGTCCGAAAAGGCCTGCAAATGGGACCTGCGGGTCGTTTATGACGATGGTGAAGCCGCCGAGTGGGACAGCTTCAATCTCTGTGAAGTGTCCACCATCAGCATTTTCTATGACCGCAAAAAGGACAGCACCTGGGCCGAGTATGAGTGATACGGGCCCGGCGCGGGCCCTGTCCCAGGGTCCCAATGCTGGAAAAGGAAAAGGCCGCCGGAGCAATCCGACGGCCTTTGACGTTCAGACCGGCACCCGGGATCAGAACTGCTCGACGTCCAGGTCCATCATGGACTTGGCACCGGACATCAAGCTCTTGAAGCGGAAATCCACCTCCGGCAGCATCTTCTCGACAAAGAAGCGGGCCGTCTTGATCTTGGCGTCGAAGAAGGCTTCCTTGCCGTCGGCCCCTTCGGCCAGCTTGGCCTGCGCCACCTTCACCATCTTCAGCCACATCCAGCCGACAGCCACCAGGCCGAAGATGCGCAGATAGTCGGTGGAAGCGGCACCCGCCTCGTCGGGCCGCGCCATGCCCTTCTGGGCGACAACGGCCGTCGCCTGCTGCAATTTGCCGAAGGCCTTGGCGACGGGGATGACGAATTCCAGCAGGGCCGGGTTCTCCTGGCTCTGCTCCAGCTCCGCCTGCATCGGATGGAAGAAGCGGCGCAGCAGGCGGCCCAGATTCTGCGGCAGCTTGCGGCCGACCAGATCCAGCGCCTGAATGCCGTTGGCGCCTTCATAGATCATGGCGATGCGGGCATCGCGCACGAACTGTTCCATGCCCCATTCACGGATATAGCCATGACCGCCATACATCTGCTGGCTGTTGGTGGCGACCTCGTACCCCATGTCGGTGAAGTAGGCCTTCACGACGGGGGTCAGCAGGGCCACGAAATCGTCGGCTTCCTGACGGACCACCGGGTCCGGGTGCTTTTCCACCAGATCGATCATCATGCCGACCCAGTAGCCCAGTGCGCGGGCGCCCTCGGTGAAGGCCTTGGCCTGCATCAGGTTCTTGCGCACGTCGGGATGGACGATGATGGGATCTGCGGCCTTGTCCGGGGCCTTGGTGCCCGACAGCGAACGGCCCTGGATACGGTCCTTGGCATAGGCCACGGCGTTCTGATAGGCGACGGCAGCCACGCCCAGACCCTGCATGCCCACGCCCAGACGGGCGCTGTTCATCATGGTGAACATGGCGCGCATGCCCTTGTGCGGCTCGCCCACCAGCCAGCCCTTGGCGTCGTCGAAATTCATGACGCAGGTGGCGTTGGCCATGATGCCCATCTTATGTTCGATGGAACCGCACATCACGCCGTTGCGCACACCGGGCTCGTTATCCTCGTTGGGCAGGAACTTCGGCACCAGGAACAGGCTGATGCCCTTGATGCCCGGCGGGGCGTCGGGCAGCTTGGCCAGCACCAGATGGATGATGTTGCTGGTCAGGTCATGCTCACCGGCGGAGATGAAAATCTTGGTGCCGGTGATCTTGTAGCTGCCATCCTCGTCCGGAACGGCCTTGGTCTTCATCAGGCCCAGATCGGTGCCGCAATGCGGCTCCGTCAGGCACATGGTGCCGGACCATTCGGAAGAGACCATCTTGGGCAGGTACCGGGCCTTCAGCTCGTCGCTGGCATGCGCCCGGATGGCGTTCATGGCGCCATGGGTCAGGCCCGGATACATGGCGAAGGCCATGTTGGACGAACACATCAGTTCTTCAAGCACGAAGCCGACCGTGTGCGGCAGGCCCTGCCCGCCATAATCGGGATCGAAGGCCAGACCCTGCCAGCCGCCTTCGCGATAGGTCTCATAGGCTTCCTTGAAGCCCTTGGGCGTGCGCACCACGCCGTTTTCGTAATGGCAGCCTTCCTCGTGACCCGAGCGGTTCAGGGGCTGCAACACGTTCTCGCACAGCTTGGCGGCTTCTTCGAGAACGGACGAGATCAGGTCGGGGGTCGCGTCCTCGAAACCCGGCAGCTTGGAAAGCTGTTCGGCATTCAGGACGTCGTTCAGCACGAAGGAGATATCTTCGAGCGGGGCCTTGTAGACGGGCATGGGAATTCTCCGTGTGGACCGCTACCGCGGCAGACCGCCATCCCCCCATATGACCGGCACCGACATTGCGGATTCAGACATATCGGCAGATGGGGCACCTCGGGGCGTCGATAGGGTGGACGGATACGAAGTGAAACCAGGTGCAACATCACAAGGGGGGGGATGTTGCAGCGAATAAACAAGCACCAACGTGCTTCCCCCGCGAAAGCGGGGGTCCAGGGGCGGCCGGTCCAAACGGTCGGGCTTGTGGCCCCTGGATCCCCGCTTTCGCGGGGAAGGCAGGTAAGAGCCATCTGCGGACGGAGAGACTAATCTCTCCGCCCGTCTCAACCTCAGTTCCGCAGCGGCTTGCCGGTTTCCAGCATATGCTCGATGCGGTTGATGGTGCCGGTGGTCTTGGTCAGCGCCAGGAAGCCCTCGCGCTCCAGGGTCAGCAGGTCGTCTTCGGTCATCACCCGCGTGATGTCGGTGTTGCCACCGGACAGCACGAAGGCCACGGCCTTGGACACCACCACGTCATGCGGCGTGGCCTTGCCCTGACCGGCGAAACCTTCAACCGCCATACCGAAAGCGGTCGCCGCCGTCGGGCCCGGCAGGCGGATTTCCGGTTCCTGCGGCGGGGTGTAATCCGCCGCCAGCGCCAGGGCCTTGGCCTTGGCGTCGGCCAGCAGACGGTCCTTGTTGAAGGTGATGCCGTCGGTCGGACGCAGGATCAGCATGTCACGCGCTTCGAAGGCCGACTTGGCGACCTTGGCGGTGCTGATGGCCTCAAACGCGGCGGACAGGGCCGGCATGGGGCCGCCCGGACGACGCTTGTTGTCCAGATGGCGGATGACCATCTCCTTACAGCCGCCCCAACCCGGCAGCACACCCACCCCGACCTCCACCAGACCCGTATAGGTCTCGGCATGGGCCTGGATGGCGGAGCTGTGCAGCAGGATTTCGCAACCGCCACCCAGCGCCATCCCCGACGGGGCGGCGACGGTGGGGAACGGGGCGTATTTCAGGGCCTTGTAGGTCTGCTGACCCTCGGCGATGGTGTTCTCGATCTGCGGCCACAGACCGATATTGATGGCGAACAGGGCCAGGCCCAGGTTCGCGCCCACCGAGAAATTCGCCTGCTCGTTATGCACGACCAGCGCCTTGTAAGGGCCGGACTTGCCGTCGCCGATGATGCCGATGGCCTTGCGGATCAACCCCATGATGTCGGCGTCCAGCGCGTTCATCTTGGAGGTGAATTCCAGGCACAGGACGCCGTCGCCGATATCCCACAGGCTGGCCGACGGATTCTTCGCCACCGGCTTGGACCCGCGCTTGATGTCGGTCAGCAGCAGCACGCCGTCGGGACGCTTCACCTCGGCATACTCGCCATCGGTGCCCAGGAACAGCAGCTTGGACCCTTCCACCTTATAGAAGGGACGGCCGGCGGCCACCTTCACCATGTGCGGAACGGGTTTGCCCTCGGCCGCCAGCTTTTCGGCAAACCAGCCGGTGCCCAACTGGTCGATCAGCTCAAACGGGCCGGCCTTCCAGTTATAGCCCAGGCGCATCGCGTCATCGACGGCCGTGATCTGTTCGGCAATCTGCGGCACCAGATCGGCGGCATAGGACAAGGCCTGCGACAGCACGCGCCAGGCATAGGCGCCGCCGGCATCGGCGGTTTCCACCAGCGCCTTCAGGTTCTTGGCCGAAGCGGATGCCAGCGTCGCCCGTTCCGACTTGCGATAGACGCCCGTCGTGAGGTCGATGGCTTCCTTGACGCGACGTCCATCGGCAGCCTTGGTCTGGCGATAGAAGCCACCCTTGCCCTTACGGCCGGTATAGCCTTCGGCGATCATCTTGTTGGCCAGCGCGTTGTCGCGATGGATCCGGCGATAATCGTCGTCAGCCGGCAGCGTGGACAGCAGCGACTTGGAGATCAGCGGCATCAGGTCCAGACCGACCAAGTCGATCAGGCCGAAGGTGCCGGTCTTGGGAATGCCCATGGGGCGGCCGGTGATGGCGTCCGCCTCCTCCACCGTCAGGCCGCCATCGATGGCCTCGTTCACGGCGGCGGCCATGAAATAGGTGCCGATGCGGTTGGCGATGAAGCCCGGCGTGTCCTTGCATTCCACCACGCCCTTGCCCAGGACGCGGTCGCAGAAGGCGCTGACGGTGTCAAACGCATCAGCCCTGGTCTTGGGACCCTTCACCACTTCCAGCAGACGCATGTAGCGCGGCGGATTGAAGAAGTGGGTGATGCAGAAATCGGCCGCGAACCGCTCCGACTGGCCTTCCAGCAGGATATTCAGCGGGATGGTGGAGGTGTTGGACGAGACGATGGAGCCGTCCTTACGCACGGCTTCCAGCTTCTGATACAGGTCGTGCTTGATCTTGGGGTTTTCCAGCACGGCTTCGACGATCCAGTCGACGTCGGCCAGCTTTTCCAGATCGTCTTCGATATTGCCGGGGGTGACCAGGCTGGCCGCCTTCTTGTGCATGAAGGGGGCCGGGTCGGTCTTCAGCATCTTCTCAATGGCCGTCTTGGCGACGACCGAGCGGTCACCGCCATTGTCCTTGACGGCCTGCGGGACGATGTCCAGCAGATAGACGGGAATGCCCGCGTTGGCGATATGGGCGGCGATGCCGCTGCCCATCACGCCGGAGCCGATCACGGCGGCTTTCTTGATGGTCATGGGTAGTTCTCCCCTGCCGACCGGATCAGACCGCTTCCAGGATGGTGGCGATGCCCTGACCGCCGCCGATGCACTGGGTGGCCAGCGCCAGCGACTTGCCTTCACGCACCAGCAGGCTGGCGGCCTTGCCGGTGATGCGGGCGCCGGTAGCACCCAGCGGGTGACCCAGCGCCAGGGCGCCGCCATCCAGGTTCACCTTGGCCGGGTCGAAGCCCAGTTCCTTGGCGACCGTCATCGACTGCACGGCAAAGGCCTCGTTGCTTTCCACGATGTCGATGTCGGCGATGGTCAGACCGGCGCGGGCCAGGGCCTTGCGCGAGGACGGCACCGGACCATAGCCCATGATCGTGGCATCGCAACCCGAGACGGCGATGGAACGGATCTTGGCCATCACCTTCAGCCCATGGGCCTTGGCGAAATCTTCGGAGCAGACCAGCACGGCCGACGCGCCATCGGTCAGCGGCGAGGAGGTGCCGGCGGTGACGGTGCCGTTTTCGGCATCGAAGGCCAGCTTCAGGGTCGACAGCGTCTCCGCCGTCGTGCCCGGACGGATGCCGCCATCCTGCTTCACCACCTTGCCGTCGGGCGTGGTGATGGCAACGATCTCGGCCTCGAACTTGCCCTCAGCCTGGGCCTTGGCGGCCTTGGCATGGCTTTCGACGGCATAGGCTTCCTGCTGGGCGCGGGTGAAGCCGAACTTCTTGGCCAGGTTTTCGGCCGTGATGCCCATGGACATGTAGGCGCCGGGGTTCGCGGCATTCAGGGCCGCGTTCGGCATCGGGTTGTAACCGCCCATCGGCACGCGGCTCATGCTTTCCACGCCGGCGGCGATGAAGCAATCACCGGCGCCCAGCGCGATGGCGCCGGCAGCCTGATGGATGGCCTGCATGGAGGAACCGCAGAAGCGGTTGACGGTGGCACCGGCCACCGACTGCGGCAGGCCGGCAATCATGGCGACGATCTTGGCAACGTTGAAACCCTGCTCGCCTTCCGGGAAGGCGCAGCCCATCACCAGATCCTCGACGGCCGCACCGTCCACGCCCGTGCGCGCCAGCAGTTCCTTGACCACGGCGGCGGCCAGATCGTCCGGACGGACCTTGATCAGCTCGCCCTTACCGGCAATGTGGAAGGGAGACCGGGCATAGCCGGCAATGACGACATTCTTCATCTCTTATGCGCTCCTCGCCTGGGTGGTGGCAGCGGCCCGCCTCTACCGTGCGGTGCCGATGGATTTTGGAAAGCAGGATAACTCAATTCAAACGTGCGTATGAAGTCATTTCGCCCGGAACGGTCAAGATGGTTACTCGGTCGGGACCGGAACGCCCTTGGCATGCAGATGCGACACGATCATGCCGTCGATCTCATGCAATTCCTTCAAGGTCTGCTGCACATCGCGCAACTGCTGTTCCAGATGCACGATACGGTCGCGGGCCCGGCGCAGCAGATAGGACATCTGCTCCACCTGCGCCTCGTCCGTGTCATAGAGATCCAGGAAATCCTTTATCTCGCCGATGGAAAAGCCCAGCCGCTTGCCCCGGCAGATCAGCTTCAGCCGCGCGCGGTCACGATGACCATAGATGCGCGTCTGCCCGACGCGGGCCGGAGAGATCAGTCCTTCATCCTCGTAGAATCGCAGCGAGCGCAGGGTCAGCCCGAACTCCTCGGCCAGCTGGCCGATGGTGAAGGTCTGAGCCGGCAGAGTGCCCGGCTTCGCTTGTTCCATGGTGTTCAGCATGCAACGGCCCTTGTCGTGGACAGGTGGCTTACGTTTACGTAATAGGTAGGCGCAACCGACCCCAAGGTCAAGCGGTTTTTGCATGGCCGCCATCCCCGCCGTCCCTCTCCCTAATCTGGGGGTGGACAAGCGGCGCGGCCAGTCGCAACTCTCCCCGACTTCAAGAATTTTGCATGAACAGGGTGTTGAGTGATGGTCGCGACAGGTGAGCAGGGTCCTTATGTGCTGGTGGTCCGCTGCCCGGACCGCAAGGGCATCGTGGCGGCGGTGTCGACATATCTGGCGCAGCACGACGCCTCGATCACGGAATCGAACCATTTCAACGACGCCCTGAACAATCAGTTCTTCATGCGCACTGTTTTCCGGGCCGACGGGGTGAATTTTCCCGATCTGGCGACGCTGAAGGAAGGGTTTGCGCCCATCGCGCGGGCCTATGACATGCATTGGGAACTGCACGACATGGGCGTGAAGCCCAAGGTCGTCATCGCCGTGTCGAAGTTCGGCCATTGCCTGTACGACCTGCTGCACCGGCAGCGTTCCGGCATCCTGAAGATGGACATCCCTGCCGTCGTGTCGAACCATGACGAGATGCGCAGCTTCGTGGAATGGTCAGGCATTCCCTATCACTACCTGCCCGTGGGCAAGGACAATAAGGCCGAGCAGGAAGCGCAGTTCACCCGCATCATCAATGAAAGCGGCGCCAATCTGGTCGTGCTGGCCCGCTACATGCAGATCCTGTCGCCGGAATTCTGCGACGTGCTGGAAGGGCGCTGCATCAATATCCATCATTCCTTCCTGCCCAGCTTCAAGGGCGCCAAGCCCTATCACCAGGCCCATGACCGCGGCGTGAAGATCATCGGCGCCACGGCCCATTTCGTGACCAAGGCCCTGGATGAAGGCCCCATCATCGAACAGGACATCCAGCGCGTGGACCACAGCCACACGCCCGAAGATCTGGTGAATATGGGCCGCGACGTGGAATGCGCCGTGCTGGCCCGCGCCGTGAAATGGCAGCTGGAACACCGCATCATCATGGACGGCAAGCGGACGGTGATTTTCCGCTGACGCTGTTTCCGGTGGACCGGAAACAGCGTCAGCTTATTCATTGCGCCTCAAATGCCGGCGCTGCCATCCGGCAGCTTGGCTTCACACCGCACGAGCGGCGCGGCGGCGGTCGCCGCCGGAGCTGTTTCCGGATAGCCGAAAACAGCTCTTGGGAACAAAGGGGCAACCCGGGGTGCAATCCCCCCCCTGCCCTGTGCTTACAGCAGCGTCGCGTTCAGCCGCACCTCAGCATTCAACACCTCGGAAACCGGGCACATGGCCTTGGCCTGCGCCGCCAGTTCATTGAACTTGTCAGGGGCGATGCCCGGCACCTTGGCCGTCAGGGTCAGTTCCGAAGCTGCGATCTTCCAGCCGCCGCCATCGCTTTCCATGACCAGAACGGCACCGGTTTTCAGCTCCTCCGGTGGAAAGCCGGCAGCCGTCAGCAGGAACGACAGCTGCATGGAAAAGCAGCCGGCATGGGCGGCGGCGATCAGTTCCTCCGGGTTGGTGCTCTTGCCGTCGCCGAAGCGGGCGACAAAGGAATAGGGAACATTGGCCAGCGTAGCGCTCTGCGTGGACAGGGTGCCGCTGCCATCCTTGCCGGTGCCGTGCCAGACGGCATTGGCGGTACGCTTGATCTGCGCCATATCTGCTTCTCCTGCGAATGGTTCGGAGATGCAATCATAGCATCAGGCGATGACATTCCGCAGATGTTCGCCCACCGATTTTGGGGAAATTAACAGCAGAACCATATCGGCCCTGGACAGGCCAATATGCGGAAGTTTCAGGAAATCTGTTTATAAAGTAGTAACTGGCATATTACCAATTAGCTGATATCCTTTTCCCGCCCAACGGTTCCGGGATGTGAACCGGGCGTATCTTGAGGGGGGATGGATATGCGTCTTCGGTTCCTGACGGGGGCCGCCGGCTTGTGCCTGGCGGCAGCGCACGTCTGCATGGCGGACGAGCTGGAAAATCCACCCGACATGCAGATGAACGGGCAGGGCCAATATGTTCTGACCGCACGGACAGCCGAATACCGGCTTCCCCCCTATGGTGACCACATCCTGACCCGCAGTTTCGTGTCAGAGGGCAGGAAGAAGGGGGGGCAGGACCGCGCGCGGCTGGTCGGCCCCACCCTGCGTGCCCATCCGGGTGAGGTGGTGAAGCTTCATTTCGCTAATGAAATGAAACAGATGGCACAAGCCGGCGACGATTTTCCGGTTTCGCCGGCCATCAATGGTCACAGTGCGCTGGACACCACCTATGTCGACACGCTGCCGCACGGGTTCGACATCCTGAACCTGCATACCCATGGCCTGCATGTCAGCCCGCAGGGCAGCAGCGACAATGTCCTGCTGAACATCCTGCCGGCCGATGCCAAAACCCAGGATATTCTGGACTGCCAGCACAGCACTGACCGCGATGTCGATTATCGCCATGTCTGCGTGCAGGGGGCGTTTGACTATGAATACAAGATCCCGGAGAAACACCCGGCCGGCACCTACTGGTATCACCCGCACAAGCACGGGTCGGTGGCAATCCAACTGGGCAGCGGCATGGCCGGCGCGCTGATCATTGAAGATGACAAGACCGGCATCGACAGCCTGCCCGCCGTGAAACAGGCCAAAAGCCTGAATGGCGAGCGCATCCTGGTCGTCCAGGAAATCCTCTATACCCGTACCAATGCCGCCGATGAGAAGGAGGCGCGGCACGCCGTCAATTGCCAAGCCGTCTATGGCAGCAGCATTTGCAGCACGCTGGGCAACAAGTCGACCACCACCTCTGCCGTGAACCAGAAATTCTCCGTCAATGGTCAGATGGATCCGAGCATCACCATGGCGCCGGGTGAAGCGATGCTGTGGCGCGTCATCAACACGACGGTCGGCAATGTCCTGCCCTTCTGTCTGGTGCCCATGGCCGGAACCAAGGCGCCGGCCCCGGCGCTCTATGCCCTGGCAGCCGACGGCATTCCCATCCAGCGCCCCCTGCCCCCCGGCGCGGCGGACCAGCCCTTCCCCCTGGGCGCCCCCGTCTATGATCTGACCACCAAGACGGCCGGAACGGACGTCATCACCAATGAACTGGTGCTGATGGCCCCGGGGCAGCGCCTGGACCTGATGGTCAAGGCGCCGGACGGCGAAGGCCGCTTTGCCCTGATCCAGGCGCCAGCCCCGAGCCAGAGCGCCACGACCAGCGGCCTGTGCCAGGGCCCCCTGACGGTGGATGCCGGGGGTCATATCCCCGCCAGCCAGCTTATCATGTATGTCGAGGTGAAGAAGCATGGCCGCAAGGTGAACAGCGCCGTGCCGACGCAGAGCGAGTTGAACAGGCTCTATACGCCCATCGATCTGACCAAGGCCAAGGACGTGCCACCGGGCCCGACGCAAGGTGTCGTCTTCGGCTTCACCAATGTCGAATATGCGCCCAGCGCCATCGGCGGCGCTTCGGTCGTCAATGGCCGTCCCTTCAACTTGGAACGGGTGCAGCGCCGGTTGAAGCTGGGCCAGATGGATCGATGGGGCGTGCAGAGCGCGTCCGATACCCACATGTTCCACATCCACATCAACTCCTTCCAGGTCGTGAAGCGTGGTTCGGTCGATTACGACTTCCCGATCTGGCGTGACACGGCGCTGATCAACTGCGCGCCAGGGCCGGGGGGCTGCACCTTCCCCAACGGCAACACCCTGCAGCCGGGAAGCAACCCGCCGGGCGGCAATGGCGAGATATTGCAGTTCCTCAGCCGGGCGCTGGATTTCACGGGCGGCATGGTCATGCACTGCCATAACGTGAACCACGAGGATAATGGCATGATGGAACTGGTCGAACTGGCGAAGTGAGCCTGCTATCACTCTCCGCGGTTCATCCGTTCCGGGGAGAGTGATCTTGGCCATCGTTCCGTCCGCCACCCGCGCCGTTCTGCTGGCAGGCCTGTTCGCCCTGTCGGCCTGCGCCACCGCCCCGGCACCGAAGGCGGCGGCCCCTGCCCGTCCGGCCTGGGCGCTGGCTATCCATGGCGGGGCCGGCGTCATGGACCGGGAAACGATGGGACCGGAGACGGAGGCATCCTACCGTGCCGCCATGCAGGCTGCCCTGGGCCGGGGCCGCGCCGTGCTGGACAAGGGCGGCAGCGCCCTGGACGCGGTAGAGGCGGTCGTCCGCGGGCTGGAGGATGATCCGCAATTCAATGCCGGCAAGGGCGCGGTCTTCACCGCCGATGGCCGCAATGAACTGGATGCCGCCATCATGGATGGCAGCAACCTGAAAGCCGGGGCCGTCGCCGGCATCACCGGCAGCCGCAACCCCATCACGCTGGCCCGCACGGTGATGGAAAAATCACCGCATGTCATGCTGATCGGCGCCGGGGCAGAACGGTTCGGGCGCGAGATGGGCGTGGAGCAGGCCGAACCCTCCTGGTTCTTCACCGAACGCCGCTGGCAGTCGCTGAAGAAGACCCTGAAGGATCGCGGTCTGCCCATCCCGCCGCGCCCGCCCGGTGTGGGGCCGGAACCGGTACCCCTGGCCGCTGCCGACATGCCGTTCGAGGATCGCAAATACGGCACGGTCGGCGTCGTGGCCCTGGACAGCGCCGGCCATGTCGCCGCCGGCACCTCCACTGGCGGCACGACGGCCAAGCTGTGGGGCCGGGTCGGTGACGTGCCCATCATCGGCGCCGGCACCTATGCCAGCGACAAATCCTGCGCCGTATCGGCCACGGGGACGGGTGAGTATTTCATCCGCCTGGGCGTGGCCCGGTCGATCTGCGATCTGGTCGAACTGAAGGGCCTGTCCTTGCAACAGGCGGCGGACGAGGTGATCCAGTCCCGCCTGACCGCGCTGGGCGGCGATGGCGGCATCATTTCCGTGACCCCCGATGGCCAGGTTGCCTGGTCCTTCAACACATCCGGCATGTACCGCGCCCGGCAGGTGGCCGGGGGCGAACCGATCGTCGGCATCTTCAAGGGCGAGAACTGAGCCGCAGCTGAAAATACCTTCTGCGCTGCCGCCAACCGGCCGTCCACCGACGGCCGGAACGGCATACATATATCTGCAACACAATTACGATACATTGACGTATCGGAATCAGCGCTTGAAGCCATCGTTCATTAACGATACAAGACCGTATCGATAATAAACGATGGGGAGGAAAGTAACATCATGAAAAAGGTCAGCCTGCTCACGGCCATGCTGCTGGGCACCTGTTCGCTTGCCCAGGCCCAGCCGGCCACCTCCGCCAGCGCGGCGGAACCGGTTGAGGAACTTCAGGAGATCATCGTCACCGCGCAGAAGCGGGCGCAGCGCATCTCCGACGTGCCGATGTCGATCAGCGCCTATGACAGTGAATTGCTGTCGCAGATCGGTGCCACGGAACTGAGCCGCGTGGCCCAGATCACGCCGGGTCTGGTCATCCAGCTGCAGGACCGCCTGCTGCCCGGCATCTCGCTCCGCGGCATCACGTCGGACGACACCTCCCCCGCCAGCGAGCCGCGCGTCGCCCTGTTCCAGGACGGCATCCCGATCACCCAGATCGCGTCGGCCTATGCCGAAATGTTCGACGTTGACCGGGTGGAAGTGGAAAAGGGTCCGCAATCGACCCTGCACGGCCGCTCGGCGCTGAATGGCGGTGTCTCCGTCTTCCAGAAGCTGCCGACCAGCGACCTGGGAGCGGAGTTCAAGGCAGGCATCGGCAATTACGGCTATCGTCAGGTGCAGGGCGTGGTGAACCTGCCGCTGTCCGACGATTTCGGCGTCCGCGCCGGCGCCCTGGTCCACAAGCAGAATGGCTATGTGAAGGATGCGGAAAGCGACGACAGCTATAACAAGGTCGATGCCCGCGCCTATCGCCTGACCGCCAGCTACAAGCCGGAAGGTGATTTCTCCTTCGATTTCGCCGGCACCTATGACAAGGACGACACCAACAGCGGTGGCGCCTTCAAGTCAGGCCTGTTCCTGCCGCTGAACCAGCAGACGGGCGCCGTCGAGGGTGACCTGAATTTCTGGTCGCCGACCCATATCGGCACCTTCGGAGAGATGCCGGCCGCCTATACCGCGCGTGAAGTGCTGGGCCTCAGCGGCACGGCACGCCTGACGCTCAACGACAATCTGTCGCTGACCTCCGTCAGCGGCTATCGCTGGTACAGCGCCTGCCAGGCCGGCGATATTGACGGCACGCCGACCAACATCATCGCCTATGAACAGTGCAATGGCGGCCGGCAATATTCAGAGGAAGTCCGGCTGAACATCAGCGATGTCGGCCCGTTCGAAGGCTTCATCGGCGCCGGCTATTTCAAGGCCGAGAACCATGTGTCGGTGGATCTGGGGTCAGATGAGCGGGCCATGGCCCTGCTGCTGACGGGCAACCTGCAGCGCTATGCGCCCAAGGGACTGACCAACAACCAGATCATCAGCGCCCTGGGCGCCAAGGCAGCCAGCTACAAGGCCTTCCACATGGACCGCAAGGTGCAGACGGCGGATATCGAAACCTACGATGTCTTCGCCGACGGCACCTGGCACATCACCGATACGCTGGAGACATTTGTCGGTGGTCGCGTGACCTGGGACGAAAAGGACGTGTCGCTGCTGGCCAACACGCCGCTGGGCGTGTCGAAACTGACGGGCAAGGGACTGCTGATCACCTCCACCCCCGGCGGTGTGGCCGTGACGGCCAACCATTCCTCCACCCTGGTCACAGGCCGCGTGGGCGTGCGCTATGCGGTTACACCTTCGGTCAATCTCTATGCCGTGCATGGCGTGGGCAAGCGCCCGGATGTCGTGGAACTGACCTCGTCGGGCCGCGCCGATCTGGTGCCGGAGGAAAAGCTGTCCTCCAGCGAGGCCGGCGTGAAATACCGGCTGTTCAACGGCCGCCTGCAGGGCGACGCGTCGATCTATCACTACACCTACTCCAATTTCCAGACGAAGCAGCGCGTCGATGGCGTGCTGACCTCCGTCAATGCCGGCGACGCCAGCGCCACCGGGATCGAAACCCAGGTCAGCTGGCAGATCGTCCCGGCGCTGTCGGTGTTGGGCACTTATGCCTACAATCATGCGCGCTTCGACAATGGCGCCTATGAGGGCAATCAGTTCCGCAACAGCCCGGACCACAAGTTCGCCATCGGCCTGAACGCCACGGCGGATGTGCCCTTTGGCACCCTGGCCTTCGCGCCCTTCTACAGCTGGCAGTCGAAGATATTCTTCTCCGACGATAATGACCGCGCCGACCTGCAGGTGCGCACGCCCGCCGCCTATTCCGACACCAGGCTGGACGAAGTGCAGAAGGCCTTCGGCCTGCTGAACGCCAAGCTGTCCTTCACGCCGGAAAGCGGCCCCTGGTCCATCGATCTGGTCGGCGAGAACCTGCTGGACCGCAAGTTCATCGTCGATGCCGGCAATACGGGTGACTCGTTCGGCATGCCGACCTTCGTGTCCGGCACGCGCCGCACGGTCCGCGTCGATCTGAACGTCAAGTTCTGACGGCCATCCAGCTAGAGCTGTTTTCGGTTGACCGGAAACAGCTCCGGCGGCGACTGCCGCCGCGCCGCTTGTGCGGCGTAGCCAAGCTGCCGATGCAGCGCAGCGCCGGCGACTGAGGAAAACGAAAGGCTAGAGCGTGTTTCCGGTCAACGGAAATACGCTCCAAGGAGAAGGTGCCATCATGAAAATCAATCGACGCGGTGCCCTGGGCTTGGCCGGCGCCGCCACATTGACGGCGACCGTGCGTACGGCGGCCGGTGCAGCCAATGCGCCGGCCGTCACCTTCCGCCACGGCGTGGCGTCCGGCGACCCGCGCCAGGACCGGGTGATCCTGTGGACGCGCGTGACGCCCGCCCAGGCCGATGCCGGCCCGGTGGATGTGGATTGGGAAATCGCGGAGGACCCGGACTTCAAGGGTTCCGTCCGCCGTGGCACGGTCCGCACCAGTGCCGCCCGCGACTTCACGGTGAAGGTGGATGCGGCGGGCCTGCGTCCACTGACCCGCTATCATTACCGGTTCCGCTGCGGCGGACAGACCTCGCCCGTCGGCCTGACCCAGACCCTGCCGGAAGGCAAGGTGAAGGACATGGTCGTCGCGGTGGCGTCCTGCGCGCTTTATTCCACCGGCTTCTTCAATGCCTATAAGGAGATGGCGGCGCTGGACCGGCTGGATCTGGTGCTGCATCTTGGCGACTATATCTATGAATATGGCGGGGCGCCTGACCAGCTGGGCATGTCGATCGGCCAGAAGATCGGCCGCGCGCCGACGCCGCTGAATGAGGCGGTGACCCTGGCCGATTACCGCGAGCGGCATTCCTGCTACCGGCTGGACCCGGACCTGCAGGCGGCCCATGCCCGCGCGCCCTGGATCTGTGTCTGGGACGATCATGAGACGGCCAATGATTGCTGGACCGGCGGCGGCCAGAACCATCAGGCCGAGGAAGGCGACTGGATCGAACGGCGCACCGCGTCCGTCCGGGCCTATTACGAATGGATCCCTATCCGGGACCCCGAACAGGGCCGCAGGTTCGAAGAGATCAACCGCACCTTCGAACTGGGCGATCTGGCAACCCTGGTGATGCTGGAAAACCGGCATGTCGGCCGCAGCCGCCAGATCAGCCTGCGCGACCCGCAGGACACCCGTTGGCTGGTGATGGACAAGACCGACCCGGCCAAGCCGGTGCAGGTGACCGACCCCGCCATCGTCAAGGAAGTGCTGACGGCCGCCCGCACGGGCAAGCCCATCCCCGCCCCCTATGGCATCAAGCTGGATACCGAGGCGCTGAAAAAGCGGATCGAGGATCCTTCGCGGACCGTGCTGGGTGACGCGCAGGAGAAATGGCTGCGCACGCAGCTTGAAACCTCCGTCCGTGCCGGCAAGCCCTGGCAGATCCTGGGCAACCAAGTGGTCATGGCCCATACGACCGGTGTCGATGTCGTGGCCGCCCTGGGCAAGGACGGCTGGGAAAAGGCGCTGGCGCAGATGACGCCCTATCTGCGTCCCTGGGTCCGGCAACTGGCGGAACTGCCCCGTGACATCCCGTTCGAATTCGACGGTTGGGATGCCTATCCGGCGGCGCGCGCCCGCATGGATGCCATCCTGACGGAATCCGGCGCCCGCCCGCTGGTCCTGTCCGGTGACAGCCATGCCTTCTGGGTGAACGAGCTGAATGGCGCCGGCCGCCGCCGCATCGCCGCGGAAATCGGCACCACCGCCATTACCAGCAGCAGCCTGGGCAATATGCTGGGCAATGTCGAGCTGGGGCCTGCTTTCGCCGACGCGTGCGAGGAAGTGCTGTTCAACCAGCATCTGACCAAAGGCTTCGCGCTCTTGACCCTGTCGGCGGAAGAGGCCCGCGTCGACCTGATCGGTGTCACCACGGTGCTGAGCCGCGATTACAAGCGTTTCATCCTGAAAAGCTATCGCATCCTTCCCGGCACGGAAGGCGGCATCCGATCCATCGAAGAGGTGTGAGTTCAAGGGGGGCGACCGGTCCGCAGCCGCGGCCGGCCGCCCCATGGCTTCAGGGTTTGGTGATCAGGCCGATGGCCTGATCGACCAGATCCTCCATCTGCGCCTGGGACAGGCCGACGCGCCGGATGGCGATATGGTGGATGAAGCTGCCCATCAGCGTATGCAGCACGAAATCGACCTTGGCAGCGTCGGCTTCCGGCGACAGCCGGCGCAATTGGGCAATGTAGTACGGGGCGACATTGGCCAGATGGTTGTCGAACACACGGGCCAGTTCCGGCTTGCTGCGTGCCGCGGAAGCGACGTTCAGGATCGCCGCCCCGCGGTGACCCGACAGATATTCCACACCGACCCGTACCAGCATGATCAGCACGTCGCGCGGCGTCATGTCGTCCCGGATGACGGGTTCCACCGCGCGGAGTGTCTTTTCCAGTACGGTCGTGACCAGTTCTTCCTTCGTCGGGAAGCGACGATAGAGCGTGGTCCGGCTGCACCCGACCTCCTGCGCGATGGCCTCAAACGTCAAGGCGTCATAGCCATGGCGGGCGATCAGCTTCCAGGTCGCGTCGCGGATGAGACGATCCTTCTCCGGGTCGCGGGGGCGGCCTCGGCTACGGACCCGATCAGCAACCCCTTCTGATTGTATGATTTTTTGCATTTCTCGCAGAAAAGTCAGTTCCAAATGAGATCAGGTCACAGACCCTAGCAGGCTGAACAACATATTATCACCTTCGCTCGGAAAATGATGTAGGAAGCTCATGACAATACGATAAATTATTATACATCTTTTCATTGTCTGTGACGCTGCGCGGGCCATCCAGAATATCAACCGCGGCACTGCGCCCCTCAACACAGAGGGCAACAATATAATTTAATTTCATCTGCCGGCCCAAGCTGATAACAACCAAAAAAGCGACGCAAATCACGCCGGGCCGCTGTGAGTTGGCGCACTCTGCCAGGAGACATGCAACTGCCCCATGACGGCCACAGCCCCCCCCCGGCAGGACCGGTTCCACGCGGAACCGCAAAATGTGGAACAAGCGCCAGGTACCGCGGACCGACGATCGCTATTGTGCTGTCCCGGTCCGTTCTTTGGATGAATCTGCCGTTCGCCGCCCCCCGTCACCCTGCCGCCGACAGCCCCCCAGGTTATATGCTGGTTGCATAGAGAGGGCGATGGTCATGGCAACGGCTTGCCAATTTCGGGGCTTGCATCGCGACCATTGATATCCTGGTCATGACAAGGGCGGGGTCGCGGCCGAAATGCCTGTCACTATCGATCCTGCGCGGTTCGGCCTGGATTCGTGCGAACCTGAAAAAGGGCATGACTCTGAGCATCGGCCGCCCTCGCGGCCATTTCCCGCTGGAGGGCAGTACCGCGCCGGCTCTGCTGCTGACCGGCGGTATCGGTGTCACACCGCTTCTGTCCATGGCCTGGGCCCTGTGGGCTGCTGGTTCGCCGATCATCTGCATTGGGAGGCATTCGCCGCCGCCGCACCGTCCGGTCACGCCTTCACCGTCACCGTGCAGGGGCTGATTTTGTCCAGCCGCCTACCGGGACGACACCATCCAGGCAGCGGCCGCCGCGATGGCCAGCGGCACCGCATAGATCAGGAACAGCATGCCCCGGTCGGTCCCGATCTCCATCAGGTACCCCGCCGCCAGCGGCCCCAGAATGGCGCCGCTTCGCCCCACGGCCATGGCCGTGCCGATGCCGGTTGTCCGGATTTCCGTGGGATAGAGCTGTGCGGCGGTTGGGTAGAAGGCGTTGAACCCGCCCTGGACCAGGATGCCCAGCCCCAGGATGACCGCGAAGGTGGCGGCAATCGGCATCGATACCCAGCCGAACAGCAGCATCAGCAGCGTCGCACTGCCCAGGAAGACAGGGATCAGGCGGTTCAGCGGCAGGCGCGTTGCCATCAGGCCGATGCCGGCACTGCCGATAAAGGCGCCGATATTGAAGGTGGCGCCCGCCATGATGGCCTGATCCAGCGCCAGCCCGGCATTGACCGCGATGCGCGGAATCCAACTGATCAGGAAATAGAGCCCGGCCCAGCCCATCGTCATGCCCAGCCACAAGGCGGGTGTGGAGCGGGCCAGATGTCCCTCGAACAGGGCCGACAGCTTCACCCCACGCTTCGCGGGCAAGGGGGGCGCGTCTTTCAGGGGCGGCTGACCCAGTTTGACCAGCAGCCGGTTCAGGCGCTGCAACCGGTCGGGGGCATCCTGTTTGGCCAGGAATTGCAGCGATTCCGGCATCAGCCAGGCGACCACCGGCAGGATGACGGCCGACAACAGGCCCGATCCCACGAACAGCGGCTTCCACCCACAGGTCTGGATCAGGACGGCCGAGGCGAAGCCGGTGATGATGGCCCCGATGGGCCACCCCGCCTGCAGGAAGGCCACCCAGAAGCTACGCAGTCTGGCGTTTGAGAATTCTGAAGTGATAGAGGCCATGGAAGCCAGGATGGCACCGATGCCCACCCCCGTCACCACGCGCCAGACGGCCAGCATCACCATGTCATGCGCCGTTGCTGCCAGCAGCATGCCGGCCCCGATAAGGCTGATGGCGATCAGCACCACCTTGCGCCGGCCGATCATATCCGCCACCGGCCCCATCAGCATCGACCCGAAGGCCGTGCCCAGCAGGCTGGCCGTCAGCACGATGCCCAGCGCGCCGTCCTTCAGCCCCCATTCCTGGGCGATGACGGGTGCCGCATAGGTCAGCAGCACCACATCCACCCCATCCAGCAGGTTCAGGACAAAGCAGAGCAGCACTACCGTCAGGCGCGTGCGCCCCATCGGGGCCGCTTCCAGGGCGGCAAGGCGTGCCTGGAATTCGGCGGTGGCCTGGTCGGTCTTCGGGCCTGGCTTTGTCAGCATTCTTTTCCCTCCCTGGTCCGCGCCTGGCCTTCTGTCGGGCCTTGTCGCGGCGTTTACGCCCGCACGGCAGCGTTATTATCCCAGCATTGCCTTGAAATCCGCGCCCATGTCACCGGCGTTCGGTTCGATACCGGTGAAAAGCTGGAAGGCGCCCACCGCCTGGAACAGCGCCATGCCACCGCCATCCAGCGTGCGACAGCCCAGCCGGCGGGCCGTGCGCAGCAATTCCGTTTCGATGGGAAAATAGATGATCTCCGCCACCCACAGGTCAGGGCGCAGCAGCCCTTCCGCCACCGGCAGTCCCGGATAATCGGCCATGCCGCGCGGCGTGGTGTTCACCAGACCCCGGGCGTGGGGAAGCACGCTGTCGGGTGTCGGTACGGCCCTGACCCGGCCGTTTCCGAACAGGCTGTTGAGGCGGGTCGCCAGTTCGTCGGCCCGCGCCATCTGCACATCAAAGATCGACAGGCTTTCCACGCCCAGCCGCAGCAGCGCGTAGCCGACGGCGGCACCGGCCCCGCCGGCACCCAGTTGCACCACATGGCGCAGATCGGCACCGGGCAGGCCACGCCGGAACCCTTCGGCGAAGCCCCACCAGTCCGTATTGTGCCCGGTCTTGCGACCATTCTGCAGGACGACCGTATTGACCGCCCCGATGGCGGCGGCTTCCGGCGACAGTTCATCCAGCAGCGGGATCACCGCCTGCTTGCAGGGATGGGTGATGTTCAGGCCGTTGAAGCCGAAGCGTTGCGCCCCTGCCACCAGATCGGGCAGTGCCGCCACGTCCAGACCCAGCGGTTTCAGATCGATCAGGCGATAGACATAGCGAAGGCCCTGGCGGGCCCCCTCCTGTTCATGCATACGCGGTGTCAGGGATGCCTGTATTCCCGACCCGATCAGGCCCGCGAGGATGGATTTCCCGTTCATGATGGGCTGTTCCCCACTCTGTTGCCGAGAAAGGTGAGAGCGGCCAGGTAGCCGTCGGCGCCAAGGCCGCAGATCACACCCGTCGCCGCCAGAGACACATAGGAATGATGGCGGAAAGCCTCCCGCCGATGAATGTTGGTCAGATGCACTTCCACCACCGGAATGGGGCAGGCCAGCAGCGCATCCATGATGGCGACCGATGTATGGCTGTAGGCGCCGGGATTGAAGATGATCCCCGCCGCGTCGGTCCGCGCCGCATGGATCCAGTCGATCAGCGTGCCTTCATGATTGCTCTGCCGGCACAGCACGGAAAGGCCCAGCGCCCGCGCCTGGCGGCGGCAGGCTTCCTCGATATCGGCCAGGGTGCGGTGACCGTATTTTTCCGGTTCCCGCGTACCCAGCAAATTCAGATTGGGCCCGTTCAGAATGTGGACAGGCTGTCGTTCCACAGGGTCCGGCACCATTCCCCCCTGCGCCCGGTAACAGGCGGTGTTTGTCGTTGATCGGCCGATGGCATTGGCCGTTGCGCGAATGTGTACGAAATAGTACGTTCACGTCAAGGCGCGTCTTTCAAGACCCGAAAATCAGCAGCAATCAAGATATTGGGAGGGCACATGGAACGGGCGGACATGCCGGCCGGCGGCCTGGTCAAATCCATCGCCACCGTGTCGATCAGCGGCACCCTGACCGGCAAGCTGGAAGCGGCGGCGGCGGCCGGGTTCGGCGGCGTGGAGATATTCGAGAACGACCTTCTGACCTTCGACGGCCGCCCCGCCGATGTGCGCCGCATCGCGGCCGATCTGGGGCTGGCCATCACCATGTTCCAGCCTTTCCGCGATTTCGAAGGCATGCCCGGCACCTTGCGCACCCGCACCTTTGAACGGATGCAGCGCAAGTTCGACGTGATGGCGGAACTGGGCACGGACCTGCTGCTGGTCTGTTCCAACGTCTCCCCGCAATCGCTGCCCGAACGCGGGCGCATCGTCGATGATTTCCGGGATCTGGGCGCACTGGCCGCGACGCGGGGGCTGCGGGTGGGGTACGAGGCGCTGGCCTGGGGCCGGCATGTGCATGATCATCGTGACGCCTGGGACATCGTCCACCGGGTCAATCATCCGAATATCGGCTTGATCCTGGACAGTTTCCATTCACTGGCCCGCAATGTGCCCATCGACAGCATCCGCGATATCGACCCTGCCAAGCTGTTCATCGTACAGATCGCCGACGCCCCGCGCCTGGACATGGACCATCTGTACTGGAGCCGGCATTTCCGCAACATGCCGGGCCAGGGCGATCTGCCCATCACCGATTATGTGAAGGCGCTGATCGCCATCGGCTATCGCGGGCCGCTGTCACTGGAGATATTCAACGACCGATTCCGCGCGGGCTCCGCGTCCGGTATCGCGCTCGACGGCTTCCGTTCGCTGAAGATGGTGGAGGATGAGGCACTGGCCCGGCTGAAACGCCCGGCCACCATGCCCCCGCGCGTGGATGTGCGCGGCGTGGAATTCATCGAATTCGCCGCAACGGAGGAAGAGGCCGGGCCATTGGGCGCCATGCTGGCCAGCATGGGCTTTGAACCGGTGGGGCGGCATGTCAGCAAGGCCGTGACCCGCTGGCGTCAGGGCGACATCAACATCGTGCTGAATGGGGAGACGGAGGGCTTTGCCCACAGCCATTCCATCGTGCATGGCGCCTCGGTCTGTGCGCTGGCCCTGCGGGTGCATGATGTGCCGGCGGCGCTCGCCCGTGCCGACAGCCTGCGCATACCCCGCTTTGCCCAGGCAGTGGGGCCGGGTGAGATGGATATACCCTGTGTGCGCGGCGTGGGCGGCAGCCTGATCTATTTCATCGAGGAAGGGACGCAGGATCAGGTCTGGCGCAATGATTTCGTCCCCCTGACCGCGGCGGCCGTGCCCGGTGTGGGGCTGACCCGCATCGACCATATCGCCCAGGCCATGGGGTATGAGGAATTCCTGTCCTGGCTGCTGTACTATTTCGTGCTGTTCGACGTGACCAAGACGCCGCAGTTGGAAATCGCCGATCCGCTGGGCATCGTCCACAGCCAGGCGATCGAGAATGGCGACAGGTCTTTCCGCATCACCCTGAACGGGTCGGCGGCGGCACAAACCCTGACGTCGCGTTTCCTGAACCATTATCTGGGTGCGGGCGTACAGCATGTGGCGCTGGCCACCGGTGATATCTTTGCGACCGCAAAGGCATTGCAGGAACGCGGGCTGGAACGCCTGCCGATCCCCCGCAACTATTACGACGATATCGAGGCGCGGTTCGGCCTGGACCCCGATCTGGTGGAACGGATGGCGGCACACGACATCCTGTATGACCGGACGGAGGAGGCGGAGTTCTTCCAGCTTTACTCCCGCGCCTTCGCCAAGCGCTTCTTCTTCGAATTTGTCGAACGCCGCGGCTACGACGCCTATGGCGCCGCCAATGCCGCTGTGCGGCTGGCCGCACAGTCCCGGTTCAACACCGACACGGCCTACTGACGCCGCTGAAACAGCGCCCGCGAAAAACAACAAGATGTACGGAGGAAACATGTCCATCTGGTCCCGCCTGTTGTTGGGCGTCGCCTGTCTGTCCTTTCCGCTGGCCACCGCTTGCGCCCAGACCGTGCAGGTTGATGGCGGGGTGATCGAGGGCAAGCTGCTGGACAGTGGCGTGAACGCCTTTCTGGGGGTGCCGTTCGCGGCCCCGCCGCTGCGTGATCTGCGCTGGCGCCCACCGCAGCCGGCTGCCCCCTGGAAGGGGGTGCTGCATGCCGACCGGTTCGCGCCCATGTGCCTGCAGCCCATGCGCGGGTCCACCATCAACCATTATTTCGGGCATGAGGCGATCAGCGAGGACTGCCTGTACCTGAATGTCTGGGCGCCCCGGGAACCGGCGGCGCCGGGCAAGCCCTATCCCGTCATGGTCTGGATCTATGGCGGGGCGTTCAATGTCGGCTCTGCCAGCATGCCCAACTATTCCGGGGAATTCCTGGCCAAGCAGGGCGTGATCTATGTCGCCCTTTCCTACCGTGTCGGTACCCTGGGCTTCCTGGCCCATCCGGAACTGACGGCGGAAGGCGGTGGCCATTCCGGCAATTACGGGCTGATGGACCAGATCCAGGGCCTGCGCTGGGTGCGCCAGAACATTGCCGGTTTCGGCGGTGACCCCGGCAATGTCACCCTGGTGGGGCAATCGGCCGGGTCCATGTCCATCGGCCTGCTGATGGCCAGCCCGGAAGCCAAGGGCCTGTTCCACCGCGCCGTCGGCATGAGCGGCAGCCCCTTCGGCGCCCTGCTGCCACCCCTGCCCCTGACCGACGCCGAAGCCGATGGCAAGCGATTGCAGGACGCGCTGAAGGCCGGTTCCCTGGCCGACATGCGGGCCATGGCCGGGGACCGGATCATCGCCACACCCCTGCCCCGCCGTTCCCCCATCGTGCTGGATGGCAAGGTCCTGACGCTGCCCCCCGATCAGGCGATGAAGGGCGACGGGCATAGCGATGTGCCGGTCATGATCGGCTTCACCCGCGATGAAAGCTTCCGCACCCTGTGTAGTGCCGCCGATATTCCAGCTTATGAGGCGCTGATCCGGCAATCCTTTCCGACCGTGGCCGACAAGGTGCTGAAGGCCTATGCGGTGAAGGACGCGGCGGGGATCCAGCGCGCCATCACCGACATTCAGCGCGACGCCACCGTCGGCCGGCAGGTCGCTTCCTGGGCACGGGCGCAGAAGCAGCCGACCTACGTCTGGCTGTTCACCCGCCGCCATCCCTATACGCCGGGCATCCGCTTTGCCGACCATGATCCGGCGACGGTGGGCGCCTATCACACGGGCGACGTGCCCTATTGGCTGGGCACCCAGGAGGCGCTGAACCTGTTCCGCCGCACCCGCGACTGGCAGCCGGTCGATCTGGAACTGGCCGCCCGCATGCAGTCCATGCTGCTTTCCTTCGCCAAGGGCGGGGCGCCATCGCCTGATTGGCCCCGGTTCGACCCGAAGAAGCCGCGCCTGATGGAACTGGGTGAACAGGTGCGGGTCATGGACTGGCCGCGTTACGCGACGCTGGACCTGCTGGCCAGGTGGGAGGCACCGCCGCCGGCGCCCGCCACCACGCCGCGTGTGCGCGATTGAGGAGCGTCACCATGAGATTTCTGCTGCTTTGCCTGCTGTTGCTCTGCCCTGCCGCAGCGCAAGCCTATGAGCCCGTGCCCACCCCCGGCCTGCGGCTGGTCCTGCAAGCGCGCGTCACCGTCGATCCGGCGGTGGAGTTGGGCGTCAGCGACCATGGCAATCGCCGCTTCATCCCTATTACCGGCGGGACCTTCACCGGCGACGGGATCAAGGGAGAGGTGATGGCCGGCGGCGCCGACTGGCAGGTCGACCGGCCGGATGGTGTGCGGGAGATCGAGGCGCTCTATTCCCTGCGCACCGATGACGGTGCCGTCATCATTGTGCATAACAAGGGCCTGTCGGTGCCGGATCCGCGTTACCTGATGACCGTCCCGGCCTTCCATGCGCCCGCCGGCAAATATGAATGGCTTAACCGCCGCGTCTTCGTGGGCCGGATCGCCCCGGTACCCGGTGGTGGGGCCGTGATCATCAGCGTCTTTGCGGCGGAAGGCTGAATTCGCTACAAAACGCGCGGGGCCGCATTATCCTGTGGCTCCCGCGTACCTCCATCATTCAACGGATCATCCATGAACGCCCCGGCGCCCAAGTCAAAATCGGCAACCCCGGCCCGCAATCCCCGCGCCGCCGAAGCCGATGAGACCAAGGCCAATATCCTGGCCGTGGCCCGGCGCGAATTCGCCGACAAGGGCCTGATGGGTGCCCGCATCGACGAGATCGCGGAGAAGACCGACACGTCCAAGCGGATGATCTATTACCATTTCGGGTCGAAGGAGGGGCTGTATCAGGCTGTCCTGGAACAGGAATATATCGCCATCCGTGATTCTGAGGCGGCCCTGCCCATCCTGGATGTCGGCGCGGAAGAAGCGCTGAAGGCCCATATCCGCCTGACCTTCGATCATCACTTCCGGAACCCGGAATTCGTCCGGCTGGTGATGAACGAAAATATCCTGCACGGCGCCTTCATCGGTCATGTCGAGGGGATCAAGCGCCGCAGCCAGCATGTGATTCAGGGCCTGAAGGCCATCCTGGACAAGGGTGTGGCTGAGGGTCTGTTCCGGGCGGATATCGATCCGGTCGAACTGCACATGACCATCAGCGCACTCAGCTTCTACAACGTCTCCAACCGCTACACCTTTTCCACCATCTTCGGGTACGAGCTGGGGTCGGAACAGGCCGCGGCACGCCGCAAGGAACAGGTGGTGGAGATTGTCATGACCTGGTGCCGCAAGGCCTGAAAAGCGCTCCACATAACGAATTTCCATCAGCCGTAAAGAAACGCACTGCGGCATAACAAACGCGATTGACGACGTACGAACTGTTTCGTACATTAACTTCACCGAAGAAAATCGGGCCGCCTGGCATCGTCCGTCCGGACCCGCAAAATCAAAAATATGGTCGGGGGGAAAGAATGAAGCGTTCCGTCACCGCCTTATCCGCCACCATTCTGTGCCTGTCGGCATCTGCCGTGGGGGGGGCGG
>NZ_JBMDKJ010000037.1:0-57309 GCF_057809655.1 Niveispirillum sp. FG148 | reverse complement strand
CCTCCAGGTCTGACCCGGCGCCAGCGCTCCTACACCACGCACGGGGACGTGATCTTCATCAGACCTATTGGCGAGCACGCTAAGTCAGGTGCGCTATCTAGTCGGAATTCTAGACACAATATTTCAGTCTATCCACCCAGCACCGGAAAATATGGCCTGTTATGGGAACTCGATTCGTAATCTTCTCATTTTGGCTTGTACGGAATGCGAAGCGCAGTGGCGCGGTGTTCTCGTGGCGAATGGAGTTACCATAAAGAATCCGACCACAAATCAGTATGTCAAGCTCGCGTCCGCTATGCGTCTTTCAGAGTATGCCATAAAGCTACGTCATTGTCCGTGGCTTGACCCAGTGAGGCCTTTTAGCGATTGGAGTGCCACAGACCCAACCAAGACAATACCGTGGTATAATAGTTACCACTCCACCAAACATGACCGAGAAGGTGAATTCACCAAGGCGACACTAGGCGTCGCAATTGAGGCTGTATCAGCTTTATGGATAATGGTAGCAGCTCAGTTCGGAATCAATGGAGTACTTGAGTTTGACGACCTCAGCCGTTACTTCCAAATAGCCCAAGCTCCAAGGTGGCGCCACTCCGAAGTATATATAAATATTTATATCGGCTTTGAAGACAGCGCAGGGCCTCGCCGGTATCCATTCTAAAACTACTGCATCGCATCAAGCCCTGTGGGACTGCTGTCCCACAGTCACTCAGCTGCTGCGGTATGCCCACTTGCCACTCACAAGCAAATCCTGCCCCCGTCTGCGGGAATGGCACCCGCCGCCCCCTCGTGATAAGCTCAGGCCATGAAAGCTGACCGTCACCACCTTAAGCGCGCCGTCAAGTCCGGCCGGTTCGTTCTGACCAGCGAACGCGGGGAGAAGATCAGTGCTGTCGAGGGGTTGACCCTGTCACCCCGGATGGCGGCGGCGTTGCGGCAGGGGGCGACCCAAGGGTTGTCCGGGGACGAGCGGCGGGCACTGGTTCTGGAAACGCTGCGCCGGAAGTAGGAACCTTGCTCTATACCGCCGACAATGACCCGCTTTGGGTGCCTGGAACGTCGGTGTTGCACAACCGGCTTGGCATTACGGATCAGCGGACGTTGGACGAGGTCGAACTGGCCCTGTTTCTGATCCGCGCAGATGAACCATTGCCGGCGGGCAATCTGGATGCCGCACATTATCTGCGCATCCACCATCATCTGTTCCAGGATGTCTATGCCTGGGCCGGGCAGATACGATCGATCCGCATCGGCAAGGGCGGCAACTGGTTCTGTTAACCCGAATATATTGAAGCCGAGTTGGCGCGGGCCTTCCGGCATTACGGCGGCGCGGACCAGGTTGCCGGCCTGCCGATACACGAATTTTCCGCCCGCACCGCCCGTCTGCTGGCGGACATCAACGCCGTGCATCCGTTCCGCGAGGGCAATGGCCGCACCCAACTGGCGTTCCTGACACTGCTGGCAGCCAATGCCGGGTATGCCGTGAATAACGATGCCCTTGATCCGGATGAAGTTCTGTCCGCCATGATCGAGAGTTTCGCCGGCAGCGAGGACAGGTTATCCCGCCTGATCCTGGCGCTGCTGGCCGGCTGATCTCACCGCCCCGGCACGGGCACCACATGGGTGTTCTTCACCTCCTCCATCACCATGTAGGTGTGGGTCTGGGCCACGCCGGGGATGGAGGAGAGCTTGTCGCCCAGGAAGGCGCGGTAGGCCGCCATGTCGGCGACGCGGACCTTGATCAGATAGTCGAAACCGCCGGCCACCATGTGCGCCTCCTGGATCTCATCCACCCGGCGCACGGCGTCGGCGAAGATCTGGAAGACGTCGGGGTTGGTGCGGTCCAGCCGCACCTCGATAAACGCCGCCAGCGACCGATCCAGACGGTCGGGGTCCAGCAAGGCCACGTATTGGCGGATATAGCCGTCGCGTTCCAGGCGGCGCACCCGTTCCAGGCATGGCGTGGGCGACAGGTTGACCCGGCGGGCCAGTTCCACATTCGAGATGCGGCCATCTTCCTGCAGGATGCGCAGGATGTTCAGGTCGATGCGGTCCAGCTTCGCGGATGCGGAATCGGCGTTCATGATATCGTCCGGTAAAGTGACGCTTCGACCAGATTATATCCTGTCAAAACCCTTAATTTGGAGAAAAATCATCCAGGCTTTTTGCCATACTCCGGGCAATTCCACCGATTGCCCTGACGGAGTGATGGCCCCATGTCCACGGCCAGCCTGAATGATGTGCGCGACAGCCTGCGTGCGGCCAAGCATGCCGACGAAGTGGCGGTCGTCACCCAGCTGCTGCGCAGCCATGGTTTGAGCAATACGGAACGCACCGGCATCCATGACCGCGCCGTCGCCATTGTCGAGGCGGCCCGCCTGCGCCGCAGCGAGCTGGGCCCGCTGGATAATTTCCTGCAGGAATTCGGCCTGTCGAACAATGAGGGCATCGCCCTGATGT
Source organism: Niveispirillum sp. FG148 (assembly GCF_057809655.1). NCBI lineage: Bacteria > Pseudomonadati > Pseudomonadota > Alphaproteobacteria > Rhodospirillales > Azospirillaceae > Niveispirillum > Niveispirillum sp. FG148. Next base: position 54,849 of record NZ_JBMDKJ010000037.1, on the reverse strand, counting down.
GCATCGCCGAATGCCTGCTGCGCATCGCCGATCCGGACACGGCCGACCGCCTGATCGCGGAGAAGATCGCGCAAGGCCAGTGGGATGCGCATCTGGGCCGCAGCGACAGCGCCTTTGTCAACGCCGCCGCCTGGGGCCTGATGCTGACGGGCAAGATCACCGATCTGGAACGCGGCGGCGAGCGCGATGCCGGCGGCTTCCTGAAGCGTCTGGTGGCGCGGTCGGGCGAAAGCGTCATCCGTACCGCCATGGGTCAGGCCATGCGCGTCATGGGCGGGCATTTCGTGCTGGGCCGCACCATCAAGGAAGCCATGGCCGAGGCGCGCAAGGCCAAGCCCGCCGGCACCGTCCATTCTTACGACATGCTGGGCGAAGGGGCCCGCACCTGGGAACAGGCCGGCCGTTACCTGGACGCCTATGTCAAGGCCATCGACGCCGTGGGGGCGGAAGCCGCGGGCCGTGGACCCATGGCCGCCCCGGGCGTGTCCATCAAGCTGTCGGCCCTGCACCCGCGCTATGTCCAGGCACAGCAGGAAGATGTCATGGCCAGGCTGGTGCCGGCCGTGAAGGGGCTGGCGCTGCAGGCCAAGCGCTGGGACATCAACCTGACCATCGATGCCGAGGAGGCGGACCGGCTGGAACTGTCGCAGGATATCCTGGCGGCCCTGGCCCATGACCCCGATCTGGCCGGGTGGAGCGGGCTGGGCCTGGCCATCCAGGCCTATTCCAAGCGCACGCATCTGCTGGTCGACTGGCTGGTTGATCTGGCCCGCGCCGCCGGCCGCCGCCTGATGGTGCGGCTGGTCAAGGGCGCCTATTGGGACACCGAGATCAAGATGTCCCAGATCGCCAGCCATGGCGATTATCCGGTATTCACGCGCAAGGCGGCGACGGACCTGTCCTATCTGGTCTGTGCGCGCAAGATGCTGGCGGCCAAGGACGCCATCTATCCGCAATTCGCCACCCACAATGCCTATACGATCGCGGCCATCCTGCATCTGGCCGGTGACAACCGCGATCTGGAATTCCAGCGCCTGCATGGCATGGGCGAGCTGCTGTACACGGCCGCGCGTGAGGTGCTGCCGGCCTTCCCGCGTGTGCGAATTTACGCGCCGGTGGGTACCCATGAGGATCTGCTGCCCTATCTGGTTCGCCGCCTGCTGGAAAACGGCGCCAACAGCAATTTCGTCAACGCCTATATGGACCCGGATGTGCCGGTGTCCGACGTCGTGGCCGACCCGGCCGCTTTCCTGGAGACAGAAGGCATGCTGCGCCATCCGCGCATCCCCACCCCGGCCGACATCTATGGCGCCGAACGCCCCAATTCCAAGGGCTTCGACCTGACCGCCCCCGACAAGGTCGAGGGCTTGCAGGCGCAGATGAATGCCGCCCTGACGCGCACCTGGACCGCCGGCCCCATCGTCGGCGGCCAGCAACTGGACGGCATGGCGCTGGACGTGACCGACCCGGCCAACCGCGCCCGTCATGTCGGCACCGTGGTCAATGCCGACAAGGCTGCCGTTGAACGCGCCCTGACGCTGGCCCACGCCGCCCAGCCGCTGTGGGACCGGGCCGGGGCCGACCATCGCGCATCCTGCCTGGACCGCGCCGCCGACCTGATGGAGGCGGACACGCCCGCCCTGCTGGCTTTGCTGGTGCGCGAGGCGGGCAAGACCCTGCCCGACGCCGTGGCCGAACTGCGCGAGGCCGTGGATTTCTGCCGCTATTACGCCGCCCAGGCGCGCACCGGCCTGAAGCCGGTGCTGCTGCCCGGCCCCACGGGGGAGCGTAACGAGCTGCACCTGACCGGCCGCGGTACCTTTGCCTGCATCAGCCCCTGGAACTTCCCGCTGGCCATCTTCACGGGCCAGGTGGTGGCAGCCCTGGTGACGGGCAATGCCGTCATCGCCAAGCCGGCCGAACAGACCCCGCTGATCGCGGCCGAGGCTGTGCGCATGCTGCACCGGGCCGGCGTGCCGGGTGACGTGCTGCACCTGCTGCCCGGCGATGGCGAGACGGTGGGGGCGGCGCTGGTCGCCGATGCCCGCATCGCCGGCGTCTGCTTCACCGGTTCCACGGAGACGGGCCGCGCCATCAACCGCAGCCTGGCCAACCGTGACGGCGCCATCGTCCCGCTGATTGCGGAGACGGGCGGCCAGAACTGCATGATCGTGGACAGTACCGCCCTGCTGGAACAGGTGGTGGATGATTGCGTCACGTCGGCCTTCCAGTCGGCGGGCCAGCGTTGTTCGGCCATGCGCGTCCTGTTCGCCCAGGATGAAATCGCCGACAAGCTGGCCGACATGCTGGCCGGCGCCATGGACCTGATCCGTCTGGGCGACCCGATGGATGTGGCCACCGATGTCGGCCCTGTCATCGATGATGCCGCCCGCGACATCCTGATTGCCCATGCCAGCCGCATGGACGGGGAGGCCCGCCTGATCAAGGCCGTGACCGTGCCCGACGCGGTGCAGAACGGCACCTTCTTCGGCCCCCGCCTGTACGAGATTGACGGCCTGTCGCGCCTGAAGCGCGAAGTGTTCGGCCCCATCCTGCATATGGTGCGCTTCAAGGCGGCCGATCTGGACAAGGTGGCGGCAGAGATCGCGGCCACCGGCTATGGCCTGACCTTCGGCGTGCATAGCCGCCTGGAAGGCCGCGCCCAGAACCTGTTCAAGGCGCTGCCCGTGGGCAACACCTATATCAACCGCAACATGGTGGGCGCCGTGGTCGGCGTGCAGCCCTTCGGCGGCCAGGGCCTTTCGGGCACGGGGCCGAAGGCGGGCGGTCCGCACTATCTGCATCGTTTCGTTACGGAAAAAACGTTGACCGTCAACACGACGGCCTTCGGTGGAAATGCGTCCCTGCTGGAACTGGGCGCATAAGGGGCCGGGTCAGGTGGGGCATCAATGACCCCGCCGGCCAGGTGGCACGGATGCCAGCAACCAGGGCGGCCGTGCCAAAGAACAAATAAAACGTAAAACAGCAGTCCACATACCGCGCCGTTGGGCGGTGGTCTCCCATGCGGGGGAACATCGCCCAACGGCTTCATTTTTCTGCGAAAAGCGTTTATAGCCGAAAGGTGGAAACGCTGGTGCCACTATGCTGGCCCCTCCCTTGCGATCCTGGTTGCGTGATCCTGGCTGGAGTTCGTTCGCGAATGACGGAAATCGCCGATGCCCCCTTGGTTCTGATCGTCGAGGATGAGCCGGCGACGCGCGCGCTGCTGGCGGGGTATTTCCATGAGGCCGGTTTCCTGGTTGCCGAGGCCGAGAATGGCAAGCAGACGCGCGAGGTAATGCTGCGCCAGCCGCCCGATCTGGTCCTGCTGGATATCGAACTGCCGGACGAGGACGGGTTCACGCTGGCCAAGAGCATCCGCGAGATTTCCAATGTCGGCATCATCATCGTCACCCAGCGCGCCAATGACGGCGACCGGGTCTTCGGGCTGGAGACGGGTGGCGACGATTATGTGACCAAGCCGCCGAACCCGCGCGAATTGCTGGCCCGTGCCCGCAACCTGCTGCGCCGCACCCATCCCAGCAAGATGTACAAGGCCGAGGGGACCGTTCGCTATTTCGCGGGCTGGACCATGGATCTGGCCCGCCGCCGTCTGGTCGATCCACAGAATCAGGAAGTGCGCGTGACGCGTGGGGAGTTCGAACTGCTGGGCCTGCTGGTGCGGTCCGGCGGCCGTGTCGTCACCCGCGACCAGCTGATCGACGCCGTCAGCGGCACCGACCGCAACCCCAATGACCGCACCATCGACGTGCTGGTCAGCCGCCTGCGTCGCAAGATGCAGGACAGCGGCTCTGTCGATGTCATCCTGACGGAGAAGGGCCTGGGCTACCGGCTGGCGGCAGAAGTCACCGATCAGCCCTGATCGCTGCCGGGCAGATTTTCCCGACGATACCGGGACAGTTCCTCCATCCCGCGATTGAAGGCGGCGGCAATGCCCGCGGCATGGACCTTTGCCATGGCGCCATCCTGCTGCTTGGCCGCCGTGTCCGTCGCCTTGGACAGATGCGCCACCTGCAGCAACCCCACGGTCAAAGCGCCTGACGCCAGCTTATGCGCGGCACGGCCCAGCGCCTCCACATCGCCCAGCCCCAGCGCCGCATCGATCTGGGACAAGGTGCCGGGCGCATTGGTCACGAAACTGTCGATAATCTGGGCAACACGATGCGGCCCCAGAATCGCCAGATGCTCCTCCAGCACGGTTTCATCCAGCAGGGCCCCACCCACCGGTCGCCGGAGCGGCGATGGTGGCGATGGCGGCGCTGCCGGAGGGGGCGGGGCGGCATTACCGGTGGACTGGGGCAGCACCATGCCCAGGACGGCCGCCAGATTGTCCGGAGAAGCCGGCTTGCCCAGCAGGGCCGCAACACCGGCCCGCTGTCGCCTGGCATCGGTCACCCGGTCCGCGCGACCGCGCAACAGCACGACAGGCGGCCCCCCGCCCCGGCGGATGCACCAGGCCAGGGCCAGACCGGAATGGGGGCCGACACGGGCGGCGACCAGGGCCACGTCCGGCCCTTCCATCAACGCCATCTCCAGCGCCATCTTGGCATCGTCCGTCTCCTCCACCCAATAGCCGGCCCGTTCCAGCAGCAGCCGGGTCAGTGCGCGCCCCACCGGGTCGTCGTCGACCACCAGTGCCGACAGGCCGTTGGGGGGGGCCGGCACCGGCTTGGCCGACACGGGCGGCGGCGGCGGTGGGGCAGATGGACGGATCGGCGGTGGCGTCAAGCCAACGGCGCCACCCTGCAGGCGCTGGCGCACCAGCGTCTGCATGCCCGCCACTTCCGACCGCAGCAGGCGGAGCTGGACCGACTGCGCCGGGCTCAGGGTTCCCGCCGCCAGCCCCTCCAGCTCCTGCGCGATGGTGTTGAGGCCGCTGTTCAGGCTGTCGGCCGTCAGGCGCAGAATGGGCAGCGGTACGCCCGCCGTCTGCGGCGGGGCGGGCGGCGCGGACTTGGCACGGGACAGCCCCCGGGCGATTGGAGTCGCAATCAGCACGAGCAGAAAGCCGGCCAGCATGCCGCCGGCAATGACAGTGGCACTGACACCGGCGCCGGCCCAGAGATAAGCGGCCCCGACATGGCCGGCCATGGTCAGCGCCATCCAGGCGCCGGCCATCCAGGGCCGGGCCCGTTCCGCCTGCCACACCCAGCCGGCCAGCCACAGGAGCCCCGCCAGCCGCAGCGCCAGCAGCCATGGCGACAGCCCCAGCAGCAGCATGTCCAGCAGGATCATGATGACAAGCCACGCCCCGCCCGCCACCCAGAGATCGGGGGGCGGTGCCGTGTTCTGATCCGCCGGTTGGGTGGGGGGAAGCGACAAATCGGCCTTCGAAAGGACATGATCCCGGGCAAGTATAGGCAGCCGTGACCGGCTGGTCCATCCCCCGGCATCTGCCATGCCGGAGCCGCACCATTGTCGGCCTTGCCATCAACCTGTCACGATGTCATGCCTTTGTTTGTTGCGCCGCCACATGATTGGCCTGGCGCTCTCGTTTTCTGATCCGCCATAGGGGTATCGCGACGTGTCCGCGCCGGTTCGTTCCCGTTCCGTCCGTTCCAACCGCCATCGGGCCGGCGTTGCGGCCCTCTCTCTGCTGCTTCTGGCCGCGGCACCCGTGCGCGCCGCCGACGAACAGCAGCCCAACAGCGCCACCATCCAATGGGCGCAGCAGATCCTGGATCAGCAGGGGCTGTATCAGGGCCGCGCCAGTGGCAAGCTGGACAGCGCCACAGCCGCCGCCATTGCCGCCTACCAGAAGAAGAACGGCCTGAAATCGACGGGCCGGCTGGATCAGACCACCATCGACCTGATGCTGAAGGCACAGCCGGAACGCAAGGGCATCGGCAACCTGCTGGACCCCAACAGCCGCGCCAAGGCCAGCCAGCCCATGCATCTGCGCGAAGCCGACGTGAAGCCGAAAGCCGCCCCGGCCGCGGCATCGGTTGATCGCGGCGAAGGCAGCGAAAGCACGGTGCTGGGCGTGTCGCGCGGCGGCGCCGACCTGCCGGCCGCCGCATCGGCCCCGGCCCTGCGCAACGCCCTGCCGCCCGCCCCGTCCGCCAGCCCGGCACCGTCGGTCAGCGGCGCAGGTATCACCGGTGGCGCTGCCGGCCCCGCCGCCGCTCCGCGCAGTTCGGTGGAAACGGAAGTGACGCCGGAAATGGCGCAGCAGGAGCAAGGCTTCGACCCGTCCAACATCACGGCCCCCGACTGGCTGCGCTATGGCCTGATGGGCGGCATCGGCGCGCTGCTGATCGGCATGCTGGGCTTCTGGTGGGGCAGTGGCCGCCGCTCCGGCAAGCCGTCTGCCCGCCCGGCCGCGGCGGCACCGCCGGCCCCGGTCCGCCGCGAACCGACGCTGGGCGGTTCAGCGCCGTCCGTGGACGGACGGCGCGAGCCGGTCTTCACCGCCCCCGCCCGCAATCCGCAGCGCCGGATCTGATTGCTGTTCTTGTTCTCCCAGGCACCGGTCGGCGCCTGCAGACGGCCGGTGTCAGGGCGGAACCAGGGTCTGCGACAGGAAATTTTCCATCGCCCCCCGATTGGCGTGCGTTTCGTGCAAGACGCCGCCCAACAACGAAATCGACCTGGAAGCCCCCGTCTGCCTAGACTTTGGACCGCAAAACCCGCCCGGAAAACGAGGCGGAGACAGCGATCCACAGGCCCGGAGGCCCCGCCCCATGCTGTTCGATTTCCCCGATTTCGATAATCACGAGCTTGTCCTGTTCGGCCGCGACGCCGAAACGGGTCTGTCTGCCATCATCGCCGTGCATTCCACGGCGCTGGGCCCGGCCTGCGGCGGCTGCCGCATGTGGCCCTATGCCAACGATACGGAAGCCATGCGCGACGCGCTGCGCCTGTCGCGCGGGATGAGCTACAAGAATGCCATGGCCGGCCTGCCCCTGGGCGGCGGCAAGTCCGTGATCATCGGCGACAGCCGCAAGGACAAGTCGGACGAGCTGTTCCGCGCCTTCGGCCGCGTCATCGACAGCCTGGGCGGCAAATATATCGCGGCCGAGGATGTGGGCATCACGGTGGCCGATGTGATGACCATGGGCCAGACCACGCCGCATGTCGCCGGCCTGTCCAAGGGCCACGACGCGTCGGGCGACCCGTCGCCCTTCACCGCCTATGGCGTCTATATGGGCATCAAGGCCGCCGTCCGGCACAAGCTGGGCACCGACAGCCTGAAGGGCGTGCGCGTGGCCGTGCAGGGGCTGGGCAATGTCGGCAGCCATCTGTGCCAGCGGCTGGCCGATGACGGCGCCATCCTGACCGTCACCGACATCCATACCGATGCCGTCCAGCGCGCCGTCGACCGGTTCGCCGCCACCGCCACGGCCCCGGATGCCATCCATGCGGCCGATGTCGATGTCTATGCGCCCTGCGCCCTGGGGGCCGTGATCAACCCGCGCACGCTGGGGCAGATCAAGGCCAAAATCGTGGCCGGCGGTGCCAACAACCAGCTGGAAACCGACCCGATGGGCGAGGCGCTGCGCGCGTCCGGCATCCTGTACGCACCCGACTATGTCATCAATGGCGGCGGCATCATCAATGTGTCTGCCGAAGTGACGCAGGGCTATGACCGCGACGCCGTGCTGCGCCAGGTGGAGCGCATTCCCGTGACGCTGACGGAAATTTTCCGCCGCGCCGACCGGGAGAACCGCCCGACCAGCGCCGTAGCCGACGAGATGGCCCGCGAAATCCTGTCCGCCGGGAAGAATGGGCGCAAGCAGGCGGCGTGAGGGGGAGAAGCTTCCAGGGGGGCGGAATGACCACCCCCTGGAAGCACTTGTTCTTGCCCTCCCGGCGGAAGCCAATAAGCGCGACGTTAATCCCTTGGATTGAGGTGCCTTCCCCGCGTAAGCGGGGAACCAGGGGCCACCAAGAACCACATGTCGGCGCCCCTGGCCCCTGGACCCCCGCTTTCGCGGGGGAGGCAAGGACGGTGCAGATGGCTAAGTTAGCGCCTATGCGTGGAAGCCGCGACGGCGAAAGCGGGTCGGACATGATCCTAACCTGACAAACCCTCACCCCCCGCCCAGCACGATGCGCGGGCTGACGGCGATGCGGCGCAAGGGCGTGCCGCCCGGTGTTTCCACCTCCGCCAGGACCACCTCATAGCCCCAGAGGTCGGCCAGATGCTGCATGACGGCGCGCGCCTCCTCCTCCTCCAGCAGGATCTGGTTCATCACATGATGTTCCAGCATCAGCTTGCGGTCGCCCACCAGATCGACATCGACGATCTGGATATCGGCTTCCGCCCAGGCAATGTCGTACTGCCGGGCCAGGGCCTGACGCACGGCGCGGTAGCCGCGTTCATCATGGATGGAAGCGACCTTCATTTCCGACTGGCGCGCATCATCGGCCACATGGAACAGGCGGAACTTACGGATCAGGGCCGGTGACAGGTACTGCAGGATGAAGCTTTCATCCCGGTAATTGGCCCAGGCCTCCCGCAGCGCGCCCATGGCGTCGCCCTTTCCGGCCAGATCGGGGAACCAGTAGCGATCCTCGTCCGTCGGCCGGGTCACCATGCGTTCGATGTCCTGCATCATGGCGAAACCCAGGGCGTAGGGGTTGATGCCGCCATAGCGCTTGTCATCGAAATCGGGCTGAAACACCACATTGGTGTGGCTGTGCATCGCCTCCATCCAGGCGCCATCGGTGATCTGCCCACGTTCATGCAGGGTGGACAGGATGCGGTAATGGCAATAGGTGGCGCAGCCTTCGTTCATCACCTTGGTCTGGCGCTGCGGATAGAAATATTGCGCCACATGCCGGACGATGCGCAGCACCTCCCGCTGCCAGCCATGCAGGCGCGGCGCCTTCTTCTCCAGGAAATAGAGGATGTTCTCCTCCGGCAGTTCCAGGACGGCGCGGCGGCGGTCGCGGTCGGACAGCGGGCTGGGTCCGCCGGCCTTGGTGGGCACGGTGCGCCACAGATCATTGAAGGTGGCTTCGGCATGTTCCAGCCGTTCGCGCGCGCGTTTCTCCTCGTTGCGCAGATCGGGGCCGCGGCGGCGGGGATAACGGTGGACGGCATGGTTCATCAGGGCGTGGGCGGCATCCAGCACGCGCTCCACCATGGCATGGCCATAGCGTTCCTCGCACTGGGTGATATAGGCCTTGGCGAAGGACAGATAGTCCAGGATGCCGTCGGCATCGGTCCATTGCTGGAACAGGTAGTTGTTCTTGAAGAAATGGTTATGGCCGAAGGCCGCATGCGCGATCACCAGCGTCTGCATCGTCATGGTGTTTTCTTCCATGATGTAGCTGATGCAGGGATTGGAATTGATCACGATCTCATAGGCGAGACCCCGCTGACCCTTGCGGTACATGGCCTCGTCACGGGCAAAATGCTTGCCGAAGGACCAGTGCTTGTAGAATAGCGGCATGCCGATACTGGAATAGGCATCCAGCATCTGTTCCGACGTGATCACCTCGATCTGGTTGGTATAGACGTCCAGCCCCATCTCGCCCACCGCCACCTTCTCGATGGCGTCATAGACGCGGCGGACCTTGTCATAGTCCCAGTCGGCGCCGGTATAGAGGGGGCCTGTGTCAAAGGCGGTCAGGGTCATGCACTCACCTCCGCCGGTTGCCCGGCCTTGTCCTTGGCAAACAGTTCGCGGAAGACGGGATAGATTTCCCGCCGCTCCGTGACACGCCGCATGGCCAGCACGCCGCCGGCCTGGATCTGCTTGTAGGTGCGCCAAAGGTCGGTTTCGCGCGGACCGCCGCCATAGGGCAGGCCCGGCGTCATCCCTTCCTGACCGACCTCCAGATAGGCGTAATACTGGCAGTCGGGCAGGATGGTGTCGGTCATCAGCTGCGCGGTCTTGATATTGTCGGACAGGGCATTGTCGCCGTCGCTGGCCTGGGCCGCGTAGATGTTCCATTCGGCGGGCGGATAGCGCTCCTTGATCACCCGCGCCATTTCCTCCAGCGCGGTCGACACCACGGTCCCGCCCGTCTCCGGACTGTAGAAGAAGGTCTCCTCATCCACCTCCGCCGCCTTGTGGGTGTGGCGGATGAAGACGACGTCCACATGCTTGTACCGGCGCGACAGGAACAGGTAGAGCAGCATATAGAAGCGCTTGGCCAGGTCCTTCATGTGTTCCGTCATGCTGCCCGACACATCCATCAGACAGAACATGACGGCCTGGGCCGCCGGCCGCGGCGTGGCGGCAAACCGGTTGTAGCGGACATCGACGGGGTCGATATAGGGGATGCGCTGGGTCCGGCGCAGGGCCTGTTCCAGCTCCGCCCGCGCCTCGGCCAACCGGTCGCGGTCGCGGCCCGACCGCTCCAGATCCTCGATCTCCTGCCGCAGGGCCTTGATCTCCTCCCCCGTCGGGCGGTTCAGTGCCATACGCCGGGCCAGAGAGTTGCGCATGGTGCGCACGAGGTTGAGGTTGGTGGGCGAGCCGGAGATGGAATAGCCGGCGCGGTGCCAGTCCAGGCTGTCGGTCACGGCCAGCTTGCGCTTGGCCAGATCGGGCAGTTCCAGATCCTCCAGGAACAGGTCGATGAATTCCTCCCGGCTCAGGACAAAGCGGAATTCATCCTGGCCGTCGCCATCATCCGCCCCCTGGTTGCCGCTGCCCCCGCCACCGCCCTGGGGCGGGCGCTTGATCTTGTCACCCGACAGGAACTCCTTGTTGCCGGGCACAACATAGTCACGTTGGCCGCCGGTGCCGGACCGGCGCAGGCTGGGCTCGCGGATGCCGTCGGGGGAAATGGCGATATCGCCACCCATGTCGATATCGCGGATGCCGCGCTTGGCCGAGGCATCGCGCACGGCCCGCACCACCTGTTCCTTGGCACGGCGCAGGAACCGCTGGCGATTAGCCAGGCTTTTACCGGAAGGATTGAGACGTCGGTCGACAATGGTGAACAAGGTTGCACCGTCCTTTCACTACCTGAGGCACCGACCTTTTCCCGTCATCCCGGCGAAAGCCGGGACCCAGGGGCCAGGGGGCGCGACAGTCGCGGTACGCCATCCTCCTCACATGGGTGTGGAGGTCGGGCTTGTGGCCCCTGGGTCCCGGCTTTCGCCGGGATGACGGAAGAGGGTCAACTTCACCCCGCCTGCTTCACCCGCATGTACCATTCAACCAGCCGGCGGACCTGCCGCTCGGTATAGCCGCGCGCCGTCATCCGGTTGACGAATTCGCTGTGCTTCTTCTCCGTGTCGCTGTCCTTCTTGGAACCAAAGCTGATGACGGGCAGCAGTTCCTCCACCTGACTGAACATCCGCTTCTCGATGACGTCGCGCAGCTTTTCATAGCTGGTCCAGGACGGGTTGCGCCCGCCGTTGGAGGCACGCATGCGCAGCGCGAACTTCACCACCTCGTTGCGAAAATCCTTGGGATTGGCGATGCCCGCCGGTTTCTCGATCTTGGTCAGTTCCTGGTTCAGCAGGTCGCGGTTCAGAAGCTGGCCCGTATCCGGATCCTTGAAATCCTGATCCTCGATCCAGGCGTCGGCATAGTCGACATAGCGGTCGAACAGGTTCTGGCCGTAATCATGGTAGCTCTCCAGATAGGCCTTCTGGATCTCATTGCCGATGAACTCCGCATAGCGCGGCGCCAGTTCGGCCTTGATGAACTCCATATATTTCTTCTCGGTATCGTCGGGGAACTGCTCCCGCTTGATGGCCTGTTCCAGGATGTACATCAGGTGGACAGGGTCGGCCCCGACCTCCGTATTGTCATAGTTGAAAGTGCTGGCCAGGACCTTGAAGGCGAAGCGGGTGGAGATGCCGTTCATCCCCTCGTCCACACCGGCCGCGTCCTTGTATTCCTGCATGGTCTTGGCCTTGGGGTCCGTCTCCTTCAGGCTTTCCCCGTCATAGACGCGCATCTTGCTGAACAGGTTGGAATTGCCATGGTCGCGCAGGCGCGACAGCACGGTGAAGCGCGCCAGCATCTCCAATGTCGCGGGCGCACAGGGGGCGCCGGCCAGTTCGGACGTCTTGATCAACTTTTCATAGATGCGCTGTTCCTCCATCACCCGCAGGCAATAGGGCACCTTGACTACACAGATGCGGTCGATGAAGGCCTCGTTATTCTTGTTGTTCTTGAAGCTCTGCCATTCCGCCTCGTTGGAATGGGCCATGATCACGCCCTGGAAGGGCAAGGCTCCGATATTCTCGGTCCCGATATAATTGCCCTCCTGCGTCGCGGTCAGCAGGGGATGCAGCATCTTGATCGGGGCCTTGAACATCTCCACGAATTCCAGCATGCCCTGGTTCGCCCGGTTCAGGCCGCCGGAATAGGAGTAGGCGTCAGGATCGTTCTGGCTGTACAGCTCCAGCTTGCGGATATCGACCTTGCCCACCAGCGAGGAGATATCCTGGTTGTTCTCGTCGCCCGGTTCGGTCTTGGAAATGCCGATCTGGCGCAGGCGCGACGGGCGCAGCTTCACCACCTTGAACCGGCGGATATCGCCGTCGAACTCGTCCAGCCGCTTCAGGGCCCAGGGGCTCATCAGCCCGGTCAGGCGGCGGCGGGGAATGCCGTACTTGTCCTCGATGGCGGCGGCCAGGGTGACGGGATCGAACAGGCCCAGCGGGCTTTCGAACACGGGACTGATCTGATCGCCGGCCTTCAGCGCATAGATGGGCTTGTCCTCCATCAGCGCCTTCAGCCGTTCGGCCAGCGAGGACTTGCCGCCGCCGACAGGGCCCAGCAGGTACAGCACCTGCTTGCGCTCCTCCAGCCCTTGCGCTGCATGGCGGAAGAAGCCGACGATGCGTTCGATCGTCTCCTCCATGCCATAGAACTCGGCAAAGGCGGGGTAGATCTTGATGGTGCGGTTCATGAAGATGCGGGCAAGGCGCGCATCCTTGGCCGTATCGATGATTTCCGGCTCCCCGATGGCGGCCAGCAGCCTTTCGGCGGCGCTGGCATACATCAGCGGGTCGTCGCGGCACCCTTCCAGATAGTCCAGCAGCGACATCTCCACGTCGCGGCGGCTTTCATAGGTGCTGGCGTAACTGGCAAACAGGTCTGTGACCAGACTGCTCATCGGCACTCTCCTTCCTGACGGCCGGTCGGCGGCCGGATCGGCGGGCACGGGCAGGCCATGCGCCGCGCGGCCATGACGGCGGGGGGCACTGGAAAATGGTGGCGGTCGATCCTGATCCGCGGGGCTGTTCCCGCCCCTGCGTGCAGCGGAGAGGCAAGGGCCATCCCCGCGCCTTTTGCGACAATCACATGTTGCGCGGCACCGGTATGTCCGGCGGTGGGCCGCAAGGTTCCGCCCGGTCGATCCGACCGGTCCGATCCGTTCCTGCTGGCTCTACCGTCACCCATCACCGCGCACTCCCCTGGTTGGGGTCAATCGGCAATCAAGCTGTTGGCACCAAAGCGACTAACGAACCTTACAACCAACGAAACACACGAAGGATGTCACGTCATGGGACTGTCACGTCTGACATCGTCATCCCCAATTGGGGCAAGCCCAAGGCATATCAAGGTATGCTGCGGCGCTTATCCCAAAGTGTGGGCGGGCGGTTCCTTCACCTGCCCATCCGGGCTGTTCCGCCCCCTCCGGTACCACCCATCCAGCAGTGGGACCGTAAGAGACAGCATGGACTGAAAACCGGATCACGGTCAAAGCATACGGCGGAAAATCGTTAAGAAACGGTCTCTTCTATCCGTTTTCTCCACCACTGATATGGATATGGACCGTTCATCCCCCCGATCAAAGCCCTGCCGGACCGGTCGCCGGGCCCGGCAGGCATCGAATTTGTCGCGGCTCGACACTGGGAGGTGAACAGATGGGGGTGTCGAATCGGTCCATGCCAAGGGGCCGACGTCCGGGCTTCCCCGGCCCCGACGTCGATCACACACCCGTGCCGCCACCGCAGCGGCACCGTCCCGCAACGCGGAAGGGCCGCCATGCGTTGTTCGCAGTTGCAACAAGTTGCCCGATGATTTGTTCTTGTTCGGCAAATGCCATCGTTTTGGATCAAAGGCTTCGCAATTCGGCCGCAATGGCCAGCGATGCTGCGATGCGTGAGGGAGGAGAGCCAGGACATCTGGTTCTGCCCGCACCGGCCCGGCCCGATGGCCCCCGAAGTGACAAACGTAACCTGTAAGGGTGACAAGATGCACAGCGCCGAATTCCAGTCCGCCTTCAACAAGGCCTGCAGCGACCTGGGCCTGGACCCCGCCAACACGAACATGTTCGCGCTGGAATGCCGCCGCCAGGGCCTGGATCCCCAGCGGACCCGCGCCTTCGACCTGGACAAGAACCCGTCCGACATGTGGGCGCAGTTCCGCAAGCTGAAGAGTGCCTCCTGACGTGTGTCATATGGCCATCCCGGCCCCGGCCGGTTGTAGGTCATGACAGCCTAAAGGCGCAAAAAGGGTCGACCCCATGGGGCCGGCCCTTTTTCTTTGGCACAAGCCGGGTCGGCAACCCGCCCTGGTCTTGGTCTATCCTTCACTGACACCAATATTTGCTTGTGCATCGCTCCCCGTTTTCAGGCATGATGCCCCGCGACCGAATATCGCGGGTCCGGATCAAGACCAGGGTGGGAACCCTGTCGGCAGCCAGACACAAACCGCCGGGGAGGGCGATGCTGAACAGGCTCGGCAGTTCGTTGGCGGCAAAGCAGGCGGCCCGGGCCGTGCTGGCCGCATGCCTGATCGGTCTGATGTTGAGCGGGCTGGAAGTCGCCTGGGCGACCTGGCGCGAACGCGGCAAGGCCAGCGATCTGATCGAACAGATGCTGGACCTGATGGAAGGCAGCGCCGCCGCCGCCGCGTGGAACGTGGATGAAGCACTGGCCCAGCAGATCGGCAATTCCGCCCTGTCCATCGGCGCCATCGCCGGCATCGACATCCGCATTTCAGAAGACCAGCCGCTATGGTCAAGACACCGGTCCCAGGCTGACCGGAGCGGGGGGGACGGGGTGATCGGCCGGCTGGTTTTCGGCGATCTGGCGCATGGCACCCGCATGCTGTACCGCCCCCTGCCGGACGGGCGCGACAAGCCACCCATCGGGCTGCTGCGCATCGACTTGGATATGGCCAAGGTTTCGGCGGACTATATCGCCTTTGTCGTCACGTCTCTGCTGGGCGGGCTGGTCCGCAACATCCTGCTGGGCCTGCTGCTGACCTGGGTCTTCCACCGGTTCCTGACGCGGCCGCTGGTCCAGCTGGAACAGGCCGTCGTCGGCATCGATCCCGACAATCCGCGCGATACGCGCCTGGCCCTGCCGGCAGGGCATGAGGAAGACGAGCTGGGCCGCCTGACCCTGCGCATCAACGAAACGCTGGACAAGCTGGATGAAAGCCAGGGGCAGCTGCGCCAGCTGGCCACACGCGACCCGCTGACGGAGCTGCCCAACCGCGCGCTGCTGCTGGAGCGGCTGGAGCATGCGCTGGCCCGGGCGCAGCGGACGAAGCGCGGCGTGGCCGTGCTGTTCCTGGACCTGGACCGGTTCAAGCATGTCAATGACAGCCTGGGCCACGACCTGGGCGACAAGATGCTGCAGGGCATTGCAAGGCGGCTGGCCGACACGCTGCGCCATTCCGACACGGTAGGACGCCTGGGCGGTGACGAATTCCTGGTGGTGGTGGAGGATGTGGGCGAGCCGAAGGAGGCGATCCAGGTGGCCGACCGGGTGCTGGCCGCCCTGGCCCGCCCCCTGGACCTGGACGGCCATTCGCTGCATCCCAGCGCTTCCATCGGCATCTCGCTGTGGCCGGCCGACGGGCGGGACGCGCGCCAGATTCTGCGCTGTGCCGACGTCGCCATGTATGCGGCCAAGGCCGCTGGTTCCGGCTGCTGGCGCATGTTCTCCGCCGAAATGTCGGAGCAGGCCATGGCCCGGCTGCGGACGGAGGCACGGCTGCGCGCCGCCGAGCTGCGCGGGGAGTTCGAGCTGTTCTACCAGCCCAAGGTCGATCCGCGCAGCCAGACCCTGCGCGGGACCGAGGCGCTGCTGCGCTGGAAGACTGAGGACGGCTATATCGCGCCCGGTGAGTTCATCCCGGTGGCGGAGGAGACGGGCCTGATCGGCCCCATTGGCGAATGGGTCCTGTCAGAGGCCTGCCGGCAGGCCTCGCAATGGCGCAAGCTCTATGGCGACCTGCCCGTGGCCGTGAATGTCAGCCCGCGCCAGTTGACCGATGCCGAATTCCCCAACCGGGTGCGCGCCGCCCTGGCCCGCGCGGCGCTGCCGGCCAATCTGCTGACGCTGGAAATCACCGAAACCGTGGCCATGACCCAGGCGGCGGGTGATTTCGCCATGCTGCGGGTGCTGCGGGAGATCGGCGTGGGCATGGCCATCGATGATTTCGGCACAGGTTATTCATCCCTGTCGCATCTGCGGCGCATTCCCCTGACCGTGCTGAAGATCGACCGTGCCTTCATGCATACCGTACCGCAGGATGTCGCCATCCCGGCCACGATCCTGGAACTGGGTCAGCGCCTGGGGCTGGAAATCGTGGCGGAAGGGGTGGAAACCGAGCAGCAGCGCGAATGGCTATGTTCCATGCATTGCCAGACGATCCAGGGCTTCCTGATCTCCCGCCCCCTGCCCGCGCATGATTTCGAAAATCGCTTCCTGCACCCGGACATGCGCGTGGCCGCCAGCTAAAGCACACGGCAGCGACCATCTGGCCATCGAAGGGATCAGGCCGGGTTGTGGGTGGGGTGGGACCGAACCAGGGTCGACTCTCTGATGGAGACCGGTCAGTCGAAGGTGCGCAGAGCGGCCGGCGCGCCCTTCAGATGTTCGTCCAGCAGATGGACGATCTCTTCCATCTGGCCACGCACCTTGTCCAGTTCCATGGAGGTCTTGTCGTCCAGTGCGGCTTCCATGAGCATCATGTCGAAATCGTTCAACAGGCTCATCAGGCTTGAACGCTCGTCCTGCAGCAGGTCATAGGCGCCCAGCGCGTGGATCAGCAGGTCGGGCGGGTCGCGGAAGAAGGCAAGGCTCATGCGCGTGAAACTGGCGATGGCCCGCAACCGCATGCGCACCAGCCAGCCCTTCAGGTCGCCTGGCACGCCCCGATTGGGTGCTTCCTCCGCCTTGTCGGTGATGGTAAAGATCAAGGCCTGGATTTCAAGATAGCGGGCGCGCGCCTTCTTGTAGTCCGGGAAGGTCGCCAGCTTCACGCCTTCCTGCTTCTCAAACAGGCTGACCGCACCGGCGAGCGATTGCGACAGATGCCGCAATACCGTCGCCCGTTGAGCCGCATCCTGTTCGTACCGCATGACTGCATGGTCCCGTATGCCACCTTCCGTCGACGCGCAATGTAAACGTTCAGCGCGAAGGCCGCCAGCGCCGCAAAGGGATGGGTGTTCCACCCGGAAGGGCGCATTGCAGCACCCCACCCTGGACGACTTGTCGACGGGCCGGGCGCGATGTTACAGCACGGGGGCCATGCACGCCCTGATGCCACGCGCGACCCCCCGCCACCCCGCCGACCTCCCCCAGCGGGAGAGCGCCGAGCTGCGCCTGATCGTCCGCGACCATGTGGTGACAACCTTGATCGGCATCTATGATTTCGAGCATGAGGTGCCGCAGCGTCTGCGCCTGAATCTGGAGCTGCTGCTGCCCCCCGCCCACCATCGCCCCTGGACCCATGGGGAGTTGCTGGCGATGGCGACTGACCTGGTGACGGCGGGCCATACGGGCCTGCTGGAATGCCTGGCCGAACGGCTGGCCGGTGCCATCCTGGACAATGGCCGCGCCCGCCTCGCCCTGATCCGCCTGGAAAAGCTGGACGCGTTTGCCGAATGCGAAGCGGTGGGTGTGGAGATTGTGCGGGCGGCCGCCTGACGCGACGACCAGGCGATCCGAGATCAACCTGAAATCCCCCATGCCACCGGCACGCTCGCCGATTCGGAGGAGACACCAGGGAAAACATACAAATAAATTCGCATATACAGCAGAAATAAAGATGATTATTGATAACTGATATTTAAATTCTCGGCAAATTTGACATAAAAAATTACCTGTGATGACGATCACACCTCATTCCAAATCTGTACTCCGAAAATCAAAAAAGGAAAAATCTTGAAGAAAATCCTCGCCCCCCTGGCAGCGGTGGCGCTGCTTTCCGCATGCTCGACTATTTCCGATGGCACGACCCAGGAAATTCTGGTCAATACGAACCCGGATGGCGCAAACTGCGCCTTGATGCGTGAAGGTATCGCGGTTGCTCGCGTCAACCCAACCCCTGGTTCGGCCATGGTCCAGAAGACCAAGCATGACATCACAATTGTCTGCACGAAGACGGGCTTTACGCAGGCCACCTTCATGAACAAGTCAGGCGTCGCCGCGAATACATTCGGCAATATCATTCTGGGCGGTGGCATCGGCTGGGCCATCGACAGCGCCACGGGTGCCGACAACAAATACACCTCGCCCGTGAACATCACCATGGTGCCGGAGGGGACAACACCCGTGGCCGCGGGCGAAGCCGCCGGCAATGCGGCAGGTGCAGCCACAACCCCCGCCGCACCCGCGACCGGAAACAAGTAAAGGATGCCCAGCATGCACCTGCTTCGTATTCTGGCGGTGGTGTGTCTTGCCCTTCCCCTGGCCGCCTGCGCCTCACGTCCGGAAGCCATGACGGCTTCCGCTCCCGCTGAAGCACGCGGTCTGGTCCATGGCTCACCATTGTTCCAGTCAACCGGCGTCGGCAAGGTCTCCATCGCCAAGGAGAAGGGGGCGTCCTGGGAATTTACGACGGTGGATCTTTACCGCCAGGCGCTGGAGCAGTCGCTGGAAGCGGCCGGTCTGCTGGCAAAGGGCAAGCCCGCCACCTATGTCGTTGATGTGCAACTGATCGATACTGATCAGCCCATCATCGGCATCGACATGTCGGTGACCTCCACCATCGACTATAATGTGCATCCGGTCCTGTCCGACAGCCCAGTCTTCAAGGAACGGATCGTCGCGCCGTTCACCACGAAGTTTTCTGAGGCGTTCGTGGGAGCGGAACGGGCACGCTTGGCGAATGAGGGTTCCATTCGCGCCAATATCGAGAAGTTCCTGGGGGCCGTCCTGCGCGCCGTAAAGGCCAACCCGGCCGGCACCCCGACATCGTAAGCAAGATGTCCGTTGGGGCTTCGCGGGCCCCAACGGACGGTTCTTACATCACTCCACCCCACCGGCCAGCACCTGAACCTTCAGCCCACCCGTGGTGCGCAGGGTGTTAACCACCCTTTCGGCGTGGCGCTTGGATCGGCATTCGATGGTCAGGTCGATGTCGGTGGCCTTCACGGTCGCCGTGGTGAACAGGCGCTGGTGGGAGGCTTCGATGATGTTGCCGCCGGCCTCGCCCACTAGGCTGGTGATCTTGCCCAGCACGCCGGGACGGTCCGGGATGGCGATGCGCACGGCGATCAGCCGGCTTTCACGTACCAGCTGGCGCATGATCACCTGGGCCAGCAGACGGCTGTCGATATTGCCGCCGCACAGAACCAGACCGACCTTCGATCCCTGGAACAGCTCCGGATGGGTCAGCAATGCCGCCAGACCGGCCGCCCCCGCCCCTTCGGCCACCGTCTTTTCGATATTGAGGAACAGGGCCACGGCCTCTTCCACGGCCACGTCGGGCACCAGTACGATCTGGTCGACCAGGGCGCGGCAGATTTCCAGGGTCAGGGCGCCGACATTCTTGACGGCGATGCCCTCGGCGATGGTGTCGCCGCCGACCTCGATCGCTTCCCCCTTCAGGGCCTGGGCCATAGCGGGATAGGCTTCGACCTCCACCCCGATGATGCGGATATCGGGGTTCACGGCCTTGGCCGCCACGGCGATGCCGCTGATCAGGCCGCCGCCGCCCACCGGCACGACCAGCGTGTCCAGATGCGGGGCGGCATGCAGGATTTCCAGGCCGATGGTGCCCTGGCCGGCGATGACGTCGGGATCGTCATAGGGATGGACGAAGACCAGCCCCTCCTCCCGCGACAGACGCTCGGCCTCTGCCGCGGCCTCGGCCAGGACCGCACCCTTCAGCACGACACGGGCGCCATGTTCCTCCGTCCGCTCCACCTTGGTGAAGGGCGTGCCTTCGGGCATGACGATGGTGGCGGGAATGCCCAGCCGGCCGGCATGATAGGCCACACCCTGGGCATGGTTGCCGGCCGACATGGCGACGACGCCGCGGCGGCGTTCATCTTCCGTCAGCTTGCGCAGCTTGTTCAGCGCGCCACGCTCCTTGAAGCTGGCGGTAAATTGCAGATTCTCGAACTTCACCCAGACATCGGCACCCGTCAGCTGCGACAGGGTGCGCGACGGCACACAGGGCGTATCCATGATGTGCCCGGACAGGGCCCGGGCGGCGTCGCGCACATCATCAAGGGTTACGGCCAGGGTGGGTGCAGGCGTGGTGGTCATGGAAGCTGTCTCCTTGGACACGAAGGACGATCCCGGGGCGATACCGCCCCAGGACCCGCGGGTGCCCGTTCAGGTCCAGGCACTTCTCTGCTTCCTTGCTCTCACGACCGGTTGTTGCTGACGAGACGATTTTTCACAGCGCAGACAGGCGTATACCATATCCCCCGCCGCCCGGCGTTTCGATGGTGAAGACATCGCCCGCCGCCATCTCCGCCATCGCCGTGGCCGACAGCACCTCCACGCGGCCATCCACCCGTTCCACCCGGGCCGCCCCCGGCATTGCGTCGCCGCCGCCCGCCAGCCCATAGGGCCGGACGCGGCGATTGTTGGACAGGATGGCCGCCGTCATCGGCTGCAGGAAGCGGATGCGGCGTTCCACACCTTCCCCGCCCCGCCATTGGCCGTCGCCGCCCGACCCGTGGCGCAGACGGAAGCTTTCCAGCAGCACCGGGAAGCGCCATTCCAGCACTTCCGGATCGGTCAGGCGGCTGTTGGTCATGTGGGTATGCACCCCGTCCGTGCCGTCAAAGCCGGGCCCCGCCCCCGACCCGCCGCAGATCGTCTCGTAATATTGATAGGTGTCGTTGCCGAAGGTGAAATTGTTCATGGTGCCCTGGGCCGCCGCCAGCACGCCCAGCGCACCATAAAGCGCGTTGGTCACGGCCTGGCTGACCTCCACATTGCCGGCCACGACGGCGGCCGGATAGCGGGGGTTCAGCATGCTGCCTTCGGGGATGATGATCTCCAGCGGCTGCAGGCAGCCATCGTTCAGCGGGATGTCATCATCGACCAGGGTGCGGAAGACATAGAGCACGGCCGCGCGCACGATGGCCGACGGGGCATTGAAATTGCCCTTCTGCTGGTCCGACGTGCCGGTGAAGTCGATCCTGGCCGACCGGACGACCGGATCAATGGAGACGGCCACGCGCACATGCGCGCCGCTGTCCATTTCGAGATCGAAATGACCATCCTTCAGCACGCCGATGACCCGGCGCACCTGTTCCTCGGCATTGCGCTGGACATGGCCCATATAGGCGCGAACTGTTTCGAGTCCGAAAAGATCGACCATCTTCAACAGTTCGTCCCGGCCCCGCGCATTGGCGGCGATCTGGGCGCGCAAATCGCCCAGATTCTGGGCCGTATTGCGGGCGGGATAGGGGCCGGCGGTCAACAGGTCGACCACTTCCCGTTCCAGCAGCACCCCGTCGCGGACAAGCAGGAAATTATCGATCAGGATGCCTTCCTGATCGATATGGGTGCTGTCGGGCGGCATGGAACCGGGGGTGATGCCACCGATATCGGCCTGATGGCCCCGGCTGGCCACCCAGAACAGGATGTCGGTGCCGGTCTTGTCGAACACGGGCGTCACCACCGTCACATCGGGCAGGTGGGTGCCGCCGCGATAGGGGTTGTTCAGCATGACGGCATCGCCGGGGCGCAGGGTCGCCGCCCGCGCCTCGATCACGGTGCGCACGCTGTCACCCATGGAGCCTAGATGCACAGGGATATGCGGGGCATTGGCGATCAGATTGCCGCCCGCATCGAACAGGGCGCAGGAGAAATCCAGCCGTTCCTTGATATTGACGGAATGGGCCGTGTTCTCCAGCGCCAGGCCCATCTGCTCGGCGATGGACATGAACAGATTGTTGAACACTTCCAGCATGATGGGGTCGGCATCCGTGCCCACGGCCACCCGCGCCGGCAGCGCCACCACCCGGCGCAGGACCAGCCCGCCGCGCGCCGTCACCCGCGCCTGCCAGCCGGGTTCGACCAGGGTGGTGCCCGTCGCCTCCGTCAGGATGGCGGGGCCGTCGATGGTCACACCTGGGGCCAGGGCGTCACGGTCATGCACGGCGACCTTCAGGCATTCCCCGCCCATCCAGACGGGAACCTGGGCGCGCGGTGCGGGGGCCGGCCGGGCCGCCGGTTCATCAACCGGACTGTCGGCCAGTTTCTCCCCGCTGGCCGCCACGGCTTCGGCCGACAGGCTTTCCACCACCAGCGGCCGGTCGGGTACATCAAAGCCGAAACGCTGGCGATGGGCCTCGGCAAAGGCGGCGCGCATCTGGCTTTCCGTGCCGAACGGCACCTCCAGCGCGGCATCGGTGCCCGCCACCTTGATGCGGGCCGTGTGGATCAGACGGATGGCATCGCCGGCCACGCCCTGTTCCTTCAGTTCCGCCGCCGCCTCCCCGCCCAGGGCCGCCAGGACATCGGTCAGTTCGCCCAGCGCGTCCGGACCCAGGGTCAATTCCACCGACCGGTCGCGCAAGCTGCCCAGATCGGCCAGCCCCATGCCATAGGCCGACAGCACGCCCGCGAACGGGTGCAGATAGACGGTGGTCATGCCCAGCGCATCAGCCACCAGACAGGCATGCTGCCCGCCCGCGCCACCAAAGCAGTTCAGGGCATAGCGGGTGACGTCATAGCCGCGCTGGACAGAGATATGCTTGATGGCATTGGCCATATTCTCCACGGCGATCTTCAGGAAGCCTTCGGCCAAGGCTTCGGCCGTCATCGCCCGCCCCGTGGCGGCCGATACCTCTGCTGCCATCGCGGCGAACTTCGCCCGCACGACATCGGCATCCAGCTTCTGGTCAGCGTTCGGGCCGAACACGGCGGGGAAGAAATCCGGATGCAGCTTGCCGACCATGACATTGCAGTCGGTGACGGTCAGCGGCCCGCCCCGGCGATAGGCGGCGGGGCCGGGATTGGACCCGGCCGATTCCGGACCGACGCGCAGGCGCGCCCCGTCGAACCGGCAGATGGACCCGCCGCCGGCCGCAACCGTGTGAATGCGCAGCATGGGCACGCGCAGGCGCACGCCGGCCACGACGGTTTCCAGGCTGCGTTCATAGGTGCCGGCATAGTGCGACACGTCGGTGCTGGTGCCACCCATGTCAAAGCCGATGATACGGTCGAACCCTTCTGCCGCCGCCGTGCGCACGGCCCCGACGATGCCGCCGGCCGGCCCCGACAGGATGGCATCGCGTCCCTGAAACCGCCCGGCCTCCGTCAGGCCACCATTGGACTGCATGAAGTAAAGCGGGATGCCGGGCAGCGCATCGGCCACCTGCGCCACATAGCGGCGCAGGATGGGCGACAGGTAGGCATCGGCCACCGTGGTATCGCCCCGGCCTACCAGCTTCATCAGCGGGCTGACCTGATGGCTGGCCGAGACCTGGGTGAAGCCGATCTGCCGGGCCAGAGCGGCCACGGCGGCCTCGTGTGCGGGATAGCGATAGCCATGCATGAAGATGATGGCACAGGCGCGATAGCCCGCATCAAAGGCCGCCTGCAACCCCCGCCGGGCGGCGTCCAGGTCCAGCGGACGGCGCACGGTGCCATCGGCCATGACCCGTTCCGGCACCTCCAGCACGCTGCTGTAAAGCTGCTCGGGCAGTTCGATCTTTCTTGCGAAGATCTTCGGCCGCGCCTGATAGCCGATGCGCAGCTGGTCACCCAGCCCATCGGTGATGGCCAGCAGGGTCTTTTCCCCTTTACGTTCCAACAGCGCGTTGGTGGCCACCGTCGTGCCCATGCGCACAGCCTCCACCGCGTCGGCCGGCACCGGCGCGCCCGGCGCCACGCCCAGCAGCTCGCGGATGCCCTGCACGGCGGCGTCGCGGTATCGCTCCGGATTCTCCGACAGCAGCTTGTGGGTCAGCAGCGTGCCGTCGGGTCGGCGGGCCACGATGTCGGTGAAGGTGCCACCCCGGTCGATCCAGAATTGCCAGCGCCCACCCGTCATCACATGACCCTTCCCGTCTTCAACCCATCTGAAAAGAGGGGCGGAGTGTGCCGGGAACGGGGGGTTGGCGTAAACCCCTGTTACAGATTGGCCCCATGGCCAGAACGGTTAAGATGGTATGGCGGCAAGCCATCCATTATCGTGCAGCACCATTGCAACAACCGCCCTTTCCCCCATCCATGCCGGCTCCCTTCCGCCCGTCCCGTCTTCTGGTGATCTGGCTTGCCGCGTCGATCGCGGTGGCGATCGCGGGACCGTTCGGCACGATCAACCTGCCGCTGTCCCTGCGCCTGCCTTATTGGCTGGGGCTGATCGGGATCAATACCCTGACCTGGACCCTGTGGTTCCGGTTCGGCGCCCGGTTGCTGGGCTGGAGCCCGGCCGCCCAGGTGCTGCTGGCGCTGGGCGGGATCGTCATCGTCAACCTGCCGCTGCCGCTGGAGGTGGCGCTGGCCAACCGCGCCGTGGGGTCCAGCAACGGCGTCCCCTATTGGCCGGTCTACAGCAGTGCCGCCGGCATGGGTCTGGCCATGATGGCCGGCATCTTTGCCCTGAGATGGCTGCGCGGGAAGGAAGCGCCGGTCAACGCGGATAAGGTGGTCGAGGCGTCGCCAGCACCCGCGGCGATGGAGGCGCCAGCCCCTTCCCCGGACATGGCGCCGGAAACGCCGACCGGCGGCCTGCTGGCCCGCGCCGGGGTCACCGACCCCGCCCAGGTGCTGGCGGTGGAGGCGGAGGACCATTATCTGCGCCTGTATCTGGCAGACGGGCGCAAGCCGCTGGTGCTGTACCGGCTGCGCGACGCGCTGGCCGAACTGACCCCGCTGGACGGCGAACAGGTGCATCGCGGCTATTGGGTCGCGGGCCGGGCCGTGCGCGGCCTGGAACGGCGCGACGGCCGCAAATGGGGCCTGCGCCTGGAATCGGGTCTTCTGGTGCCCGTCAGCGCCACCTTCCTGCCTTCCGTGCGCAAGCGGGGCTGGCGGGAACTGAACCCGGCGTTGGAGTCCTGAAACGGCCTTGCCCCAACATCGTGAACCAAGGAATCGGATGAGATGAGATTTGCGGGCAAGGATCTGATCGGGGCGCTGCTGCTGGGGACATTGCTGTCGACATCGGCCCTGGCCGCGGCGCCGCCGGACGCCATGCCGCGCCCCTTCGCCCCGGCGGAGAAAGGCACCCGCATCCTTTATACCGGCGTCAACCTGATCGACGGGCGCGGTGGACCGATACAGAAGAACATGGCCGTGCTGACCGATGGCGACCGCATCGCCGCGGTTATGGCGATGACGAAGCTGGAGCCGGGTCACCGGGCCGGGGCCAGCATTGTCGATCTGGGCGGGGCCTTCCTGCTGCCCGGTCTGATCGACAGCCACCAGCATATGGCGACACCGCCCAATCGCGTGCGGGCAGAGGCACAGATGCGCCGCGACCTGTTCGGCGGTATCACGGCCGTGCGTGACATGGCCGACGATCTGCGCGCCGTCATGGAATATGCCCGCGCAAGCCGGGTGGGGGAGGTGCCGGGCCCCGATATCTATGCCGCCGCCCTGTTCGCCGGGCCGGATTTTTTCGATGATCCGCGCACGGCCGCCGCAGCCGAAGGGGTGAAGCCCGGCAGCGTCCCCTGGATGCGGGCTGTGGATGACCGGACCGATCTGGCCGAAGCCGTGACACTGGCGCGCGGCACATCGGCCATCGCCGTCAAGCTGTATGACAATCTGCGCCCCGTTGACGTGCAGCGCATCACGGCAGAGGCGCACCGGCAGGGCATGCGGGTCTGGGCCCATGGCATGGTGTTCCCCACCGCGCCCGATGCCGTAGTCGCGGCCGGCGTCGACAGCATCTCCCACACCTGCTACCTGGCCTATCAGGTGTCCGACCCGCGCCCCGCCACCTATAAGGACCGGCGGCTGGTGGAAGTGGAAAAGCTGAAGGGCGGCGACAATCCGGAGATGACAGCCCTGTTCCGCAGCATGGCGGAAAAGGGCATCGTCCTGGACGCCACGCTCCGCGTCTATCAGGAATATGATGCGCGGCTGGCGGCCCATCCCGACATGAAGCCCCGCCCCTATTGCCCGCTGGACGTGGCTGCCGCCCTGACGGCGCAGGCGCGCCGGGCCGGGGTGACGGTGGTGACGGGCACAGATGGCGTACCGCCAGCCGGCCACCCCTGGCCCGCCCTTTATGATGAACTGGACCTGCTGCATGCCCGCGCCGGCATGTCAACGGGTGAGGTCATCCGCGCCGCGACGCTGGACGGCGCCCGGGTCATCGGGCAGGACGCCGACATGGGCTCCATTGAGCCTGGAAAGCCGGCCAATTTCATCGTGCTGGCGGGTGATCCGCTGGCCGATCTGGGCAATCTGCGCAGCATCCGCTTCACTGTGAAGCGGGGGGCCCGCCTGGACCGCAGTGCCTATCGCCCCATTACGCCAGAGGAGATGCCCAAAGATGACTGACATCGCGCGCCGCCACCTGCTGCTGGCGGGGGCGGTCCTGCTGCCCGCCAGCCGCGCCCTGGCCGCTACTGCCCCCATCGACGGGCCGAAGGGCGCAACGACGATCCGCGAGATGCTGGTGGTCAACGCGCTGGGCGGCCTGTCGAACCCGAATGCAAAGCCGGCTGAGAAGGCGTCACGCGAGGAACGCCTGCGCATCGACGGCCGCGCCATCGGCGATGCCCGCCAGTCGGGCATGAACGCCGTCAATGTCACCATCGGCCATGTTGCCGGCCCCGACGAGCCGTTCGAGATGAGCGTGCGGGAGGTGGCGGAAACGCTGACCCAGATCCGCAACCAGGCGCAGGAACTGCGTCTGGTGCTGAAGGCCGCCGATATGGAACGGGCCAAGGCTGCCGGCCAGATCGGCATGATCCTGGGCTTCCAGAACGCCACCATGTTCGGGAAAGACGCGTCGCGCGTCGACCTGTTCGCCGACATGGGCGTGCGGGTCATGCAGCTGACCTATAATGTCCAGAACGATCTGGGGTCCGGCAGCCTGATGCCGGAGGATCAGGGCCTGACCGATTTCGGGCGGGAGGTGATGGCCCGCATCGAACAGAACCGGGTGATGGTGGACCTGTCCCATTCCAACCGCCAGACCTGCCTGGATGCGATCAAGGCGGCGACCCGGCCGCTGTCGGTCAACCATACGGGCTGCCGCGCCATCACCGACCTGGCCCGCAACAAGACGGACGAGGAGATGCGCGGCATCGCCGACAAGGGCGGTTTCATCGGCATCTATTTCATGCCCTTCCTGGCCAAGGGCCGTATCGCCACGGCCAATGATGTAGCCGACCATATCGTCCATGCCGTGAAGGTGGCGGGCGAAGACCATATCGGCATCGGCACCGACGGGGGCGTCACCTCCTATGACGACATGGACGCCTATATGGAGGAACTGCGCAAGGAGAACGCCCGGCGCGTGGCCCTGGGCATCGCGGCGGCCGGTGAAAGCGCCACCACCACGCCCTTCATCATGGATCTGCGCGGGCCCGGACAGTTCCAGAAACTGGCCGACCTGCTGACGGCCCGGGGGATGACCCCGCGCCAGATCGAAAAGATCATGGGCCGGAATTTCCTGCGCTTCGCGCGCGATACCTGGGGTTGATGATGATGAAGACCAAGGCCGCGATCATGCTGCTGACGGCGGGGCTTCTGTCCCTGCCGGCCATGGCATCGGATGATATCCGCTATCACAAGTCCTTCCCGGGTGCGCCATTTTCGGAGGCGACGGAGGTAGACGGCATCCTTTACCTGTCGGGTCAGATCGGTACCGATGCCAATCTGAAGCTGCCGGACGGGATGGAAGCACAGGCCCGCCAGACCATGGACAATATCAAGGCCGCTTTGGCCCGACGCGGCCTGACCATGGATGACGTGTTCAAATGCACCGTCATGATGGCCGACATGAAACAATGGGGCGATTTCAACAAGATCTACGTCACCTATTTCAAACCCGACCGCCTGCCCGCCCGTTCCGCCTTCGGCGCCAGCGGTCTGGCCATGGGGGCGTTGCTGGAGGTGGAGTGTCTGGCCAAACTGCGCTGAAGCGCCCGGAGGTGCTTATTTTGTCGGCATTGCCGGAAAAATGGGCAGCAACCCCCAGGGCTGGTAGGGCGCGCGGCACATAACCCCTTGATGTTGAAGCGCCCCTGCACTTGGCACGCGGATAGCAAAGCACCTTCTGCACATGCGCGGGGATATTGGGCTCTCTCACCGGCTGGCGACAGGCGGGTTGCATGATGTTGAAATTGGGGTTCCCGTTGGAACCTGGCTGGGGATCGACGCCCGGCAGTGGGGTGACCCGCTGTCGGGCGTTGTTTATGGGGGGAAGGTGGCTGCCGCCTGGATCGCCGCGTTTCCGACATCACCATGGCCGAAACCTTATCCACCCTCGTCATCACAACAATTGCAGCAAACTGGACCTGATTAATGTATGTTGTCGAATGTAATGCAGAACGTAATTGCTTTCACATGTATTGAAGACCTTAGGGCCTCGCGATAATCGGGTATGCTGAATACGCCCGCAGTGAAGCACTCAAAAAAACGGCGCACCTCAATTTCTGGCAGATTATAGCAGTCGACCTGGATAGCGATCTTTTTCCCACTCGTAGCAGGAAAAGCCCTCGCCAGTTTCCCGTCTAGAGCCGCATCTATACAACCGTACAGCCGCTCTTGCAGACAAAGCAAACCAGCTTCGATAGATGTACCCCACGGCCCTTCCTCAACAAGGACCATCCTCCATTGTCCCGGGGATGGCCCTTCGGCAATGAAATTAACCAAGGTATTTTGTTCATTTTCCATCAATGCCAACACGATATCCCGTGAATCTCATACTCCTTATGATCGACGAAGGCGCTTGGGGCGTCAATATTGCATTATCGGCATTCTTTTTCACCATTGTTACCGGCACCCATGACTCGATGTCCGCCTCAAGTGAAATTGACCAGCGCCAAGAGATGCGTTTTATGATTTACTTTCAATCCTTATGCCGTACTTTGTCACGAAATCGGCTCGAGTTTTATCCCTAAACCGCCGCCGGCAGCCGGTACAGTACATGCCGGCGCAGCGGATGATCTTCGCCCAGGGACGGATGGTCGAAATCCCCGTCGGCATCATAGACCAGCCCGATCCGTTCCATCACGGCGCGGCTGGCGCGGTTGCCGATAGTGGTGATGGCCACAATGTCCGGCAGCTTCGCCACGTTCAGCCCGAAATCCAGCGCCGCCTGCGCCCCTTCGGTTGCCAGTCCCTGCCCCTGCCATTGCGGCCCCAGGCGCCAGCCCAGATCGACGGTGGGGGTGAAATGCGCCTCGAACCGGGTGGGTTGCAGCCCGATCATGCCGATCAGCGTGCCCCCATTGCGCAGACACGCCGCCCAGTAGCAGAAGCCCAGCGCCGCCTGATAGCCCTGCTGCCGGCCGATCATGGCCGCCGTCGCCTCCCGATTGATCAGCCCGCCCAGCCATTGGTTGACGGCGGGATCGGCATTGATGGCGGCGAAATCATCCAGGTCGCTGTCGCGCCAGGGACGCAGGATCAGGCGGTCGGTTTCGATCATGGCTCTCAATCCACCATCCGCACCTGCGGCAGGCCGATCCCCGCCGCCACCCGTTCGCGCAGCACGTCGCGGCGGAAGCGGTGCAGTTCGGCGGGGCGGCCGCCCGTGCGGGCCTCCTGCGTGCCCGTGGCTTCCACAAGGCCCCCGGCCAGGACCAGGCGGCGGAAATTCTGCTTGTGCAACTGCACGCCCGACAGCGCCTCCACGGTGCGTTGCAGGCGGAACAGGGTGAATTGCTGGGGCAGCAGGTCGAACACCAAGGGCCGGTATTTCAGCTTGCCCCGTAGCCTTCCCAGCGCCACCGCCAGGATGCGGCGATTATCCTGGGCCATGGGCGTGCCCATCTGCGCGGCCAGATCGGGATCGTCCAGATGGCCATTATCCAGGCTGAGGCCCAGTCGCTGTCGGATGGCGCGGTCACGCCGCGCTTCTTCCACCAGCCCGGCGCTGTAGAGCAGTTCATAGCGCTCCAGCACCCGCTCCGTATCCCACAACTCCTCCTCCGCAAACGTGGTGGAGACACGTTCGGCACGGGCGGCGGCGATGGCGGCATCGGGTGCCGCCGCGATCCAGCGCGACAAAGCCGGCATGATGGTGCGGGTCAGGATGTCGGGCTTGCCGTCGCGCCAATCCTCCCACGGGAAGTAATCGTACCAGTCGTGCCATTCGGCGGCCCCGCTGCCCGACAGCGGCGCCTCGCGTACCAGCGCCATATAGCCGACGGAGACGACGCGGGCCCCGCCCTCCAGCTCGCGCGGGTCGCGATACTTGTCGCCGAAGGTGTAAAGCTGTTCGACATAGCGCAGCGGCAGGCCCGTCTGTTCTTCCACCCAGCGGCGCAGACCCTGTTCCAGGGTGCGGTCGCGTTCGGCCGCGAACGGGCCGAAGGGCAGCGCGTCGAGCGCCGCCGTCGGGTCGCGCTGTTCGGGGGCCGCCAGATTGTGGGTCATGCGCCGCACGACCAGCACGCGCGGCACCTCGTCCGTCACCGCGACGATGACGGCGGTCAGACCCAGCACGGTCGAGTCGGCCACGGGCACGGGGGGCGGTCTCCCTGGTTGACGGGGTATCGAAACAGACACGGATTCGAAAAGAAAGCCGCAGTCGCTTGTAAAGCAATGGAATGCCGTATTCCAGCCCCCCGGCAGCACAAGCGTTTCAGTTCGTGAAACTGTCACCTCCGGGACTTTCTGCCGCAGTCCAAAAAGCGCAGAGTGGGCCCCGCGAACCGTGCCGGGGCCTTTGCAAACAACCGCCCCGACCCAAGACGCGGTGCCATTGTGGGAGATACGTCATGGCGTTCAAGCTCGAACAGCGTAAGTCCGAGCTGGTGGATCAGGTTGTCGCCAAGCTGCGCGCGCGCCTGTCCAAGGATAAGGCCGGCCTGGCCGAAGCATTCGTCCGGGCCTTTTACCGCAACGTGTCGCCCGACGACATGCTGCGCTCCACGGCGGACGAACTCTATGGCGCCGCCATCGCCATCATGCAATTCGGTGGCAGGCGCCAGACGGGCGAGGCTTTGGTCCGCGTCCTGAACCCGCGGGTCGACAGCGACGGCTGGCATGCCCACCACACGGTGGTGGAAATCGTCAATGACGACATGCCCTTCCTGGTCGACAGCGTTTCGGCCGAGCTGAACCGCCGCGGCCTGACGGTCCATCTGATCGTCCACCCCGTCATCCGCGTCAGCCGCGATGGTGACGGCCGTCTGACCGCCATCCATGACAATGGCCACACGCCCGACGATGCGCGGGCCGAATCCATCATGCATATCGAGGTGGACCAGCACACGGACCCGGCCGAGCTGGACGCCATCCGCGCCGGCATCGCCACCGTGCTGGCCGATGTGCGCGCGTCGGTCACTGATTTCCGCGCCATGCGCGCGCGCCTGGCCGAAACACTGTCAGCCACCAAGTCCACCACCCTGCCGCTGGCGCAGGAAGAGGTGAATGAGGGCCTGTCCTTCCTGCGCTGGATGGACGAGGACCATTTCATCTTCCTTGGCATCCGCGAATACCGGCTGGGCCGGGAAAAGGATGAGGAGGTGCTGGACATCCTGGCCGGTGAGGGGCTGGGCCTGCTGCGCGACGACAATGTCAGTGTCTTCGACGGGCTGCGCTATTTCTCCACCCTGCCGCCGGAGGTGAAGGCCTTCGTCCGCCAACCCCGCTTCATGATGGTGACCAAGGCCAACAAGGACAGCACGGTGCATCGCCGCGCGGCCCTGGATGCGGTCATGGTCAAGCTGTTCAACGACAAGGGGGAAGAGATCGGCGAGCGGCTGTTCGTCGGCCTGTTCACCAGTACCGCCTATAACCGGTCGGCCCGCGACATCCCCTTCCTGCGTCAGAAGGTGACGCAGGTGATCGAGCGGTCGGGCTTTGATCCGCATGGTCATGACGGCAAGGCCCTGGTCCATATCCTGGAAAGCTATCCGCGTGACGAGCTGTTCCAGATCGGCGAACAGGAATTGTCCGACATCGCCATGGGCGTGCTGCATCTGCAGGAACGCCAGCGCGTCGCCCTGTTCGTGCGCAAGGACCCGTTCGAGCGCTTCGTCTCCGTCCTGATCTATGTGCCGCGCGACCGGTATGACACCGATCTGCGCCGCCGCCTGCAATCCATCATCGAAAAGGCCTATCACGGCACCAGCAGCCAGGCCAATGTCTCGCTGTCGGAAAGCATGCTGGCCCGCGTCCATCTGATCGTCCAGACCAATGCCGGCAAGGTGCCGGACGTGGATGTGGCCGACCTGGAAAGCCAGTTGATCGAGGCCGCGCGCGGCTGGCGCGACCGGCTGACCCAGGCGCTGGTGGAGGATAAGGGCGAGGCGGCCGGTCTATCGCTGGCCCGTAAATATGCCGCCGTCCTGCCCGCCTCCTACCAGGAGGCCTATACGCCTGACCAGGCGGTCGTCGACATCGCCCGGATCGAGCAGGTGCTGACCAAGGGCGGTATCGCCCTGAACCTGCACCGCCCGGTGGAGGCCGACGCCAACCAGTTGTATTTCAAGGTCTACCAGACCGGCGGCCCCGTGGAACTGTCCAAGGTGCTGCCCATGCTGGAGCATCTGGGACTGCGCATCCTGGCCGAGGGCGGCCCGTTCGAGGTGGAATTCCCCGGCGACGCACCCAATGTCTTCATGCAGGATTTCGACATGCGCACGGCCGATGGCCGCGCCGTCGAACTGGACCGCGTGAAGGCGGCCTTCGAGGACGCGTTCCTGCGCGTCTGGACGGGCGAGGCACAGTCGGACGGGTTCAACCGCCTGATCGTACAGTCCGGCATGGACTGGCGCGAGGTGACGGTGTTCCGCGCCTATGCCAAGTACCTGAAGCAGGCCAAGTTCGATTTCACCCAGGAATATATCGAAAACACCCTGTCCACCCATTCGCGCATCGCCCGGCTGCTGCTGGACCTGTTCCGCACCAGCCATGATCCGGCGGTGCTGGCCCGGCTGGGCCGGGACGAGGTGGATACGAACCGCAAGGGCCTGATCCTGGAGATCGACCACGCGCTGGACGCCGTCACCAACCTGGATGAAGACCGCATCCTGCGCCGGATGCTGAACGTGATCCGCGCCACGCTGCGCACCAACTTCTTCCAGATGGGCGCCGACGGGAAGCCCAAGAGCTATATCAGCTTCAAGCTGGACAGCGGGTCGATCGACGACCTGCCCCTGCCGCGCCCGTGGCGGGAAATCTGGGTCTATAGCCCGCGGGTGGAGGCCATCCATCTGCGCGGTGGCAAGGTGGCGCGCGGCGGTATCCGCTGGTCCGACCGCAAGGAGGATTTCCGCACCGAGATCCTGGGCCTGATCAAGGCGCAGATCGTCAAGAATGCGGTGATCGTGCCGGTGGGCAGCAAAGGCGGCTTCATCGTCAAGAACCCCGTGCCGGCCAGTGCGGGCCGCGAGGCCGTGATGGCCGAAGTCATCGAATGCTACAAGACGATGATGCGCGGGTTGCTGGACATCACCGACAACCTGAAGAACGGCACGGTCGTCCCGCCCACCGATGTGGTGCGCCTGGACAGTGATGATCCCTATCTGGTCGTCGCCGCCGACAAGGGCACGGCCACCTTCAGCGACATCGCCAACGGCGTGTCGCGTGAATATGGCTTCTGGCTGGACGATGCCTTCGCCTCTGGCGGGTCGGCCGGCTACGACCATAAGGGCATGGGCATCACGGCCCGCGGCGCGTGGGAGGCGGTGAAGCGCCATTTCCGCGAGTTGGGCAAGGATATCCAGAACCAGGATTTCACGGTGGTCGGCGTGGGCGACATGTCGGGTGACGTGTTCGGCAACGGCATGCTGCTGTCCCGGCATATCCGTCTGGTCGCCGCCTTCGACCATCGCCACATCTTCGTCGACCCCAATCCCGACGCGGCCGTGGGCTGGGCAGAGCGCAAGCGCCTGTTCGATCTGCCGCGGTCATCCTGGGCCGACTATGACGCGACCAAGCTGTCGGCGGGCGGCGGCATCTTCGACCGCGGGGCCAAGTCGATCCAGTTGACCCCGGAAATCCGTCAGGCCCTGGATATCCAGGGCGAGCGGGTGACCCCGGCTGAACTGATGCGCGCCGTGCTGCGGGCCAGGGTGGAACTGCTGTGGCTTGGCGGCATCGGCACCTATGTGAAGTCCACGGATGAGAGCAACGCCGACGCCGGCGACAAGGCCAATGACGCCATCCGCCTCTCCGGCCGTGATCTGCGGGTGCAGGTGGTCGGCGAAGGCGCCAATCTGGGCTTTACCCAGCGCGGCCGTATCGAGGCTGCCCAGGCCGGCATCGCCATCAACACCGACGCCATCGACAATTCGGCCGGTGTGGATACGTCCGACCATGAGGTGAATATCAAGATCCTGCTGCGCGACGTCATGGATGGCGGCGGCATGACGCGCGAACAGCGCGACGTGCTGCTGGCCCAGATGACGGACGAGGTGGCCGACCTGGTCCTGGCCGACAATTACAAGCAGACCCAGGCGCTGACCATCGCCCAGGCCATTTCGGTGGAAACGCTGGAGGATCAGGCGCGCTTCGCCCGCACCATGGAAAAGGCCGGCAAGCTGTCCCGCGCCATCGAGTTTCTGCCCGATGACGAGGAGATATCCTCCCGCGCCAATGCCAAGCGCGGCCTGACAAGGCCGGAAACGGCCGTGCTGCTGGCCTATGCCAAGATCGACCTGTATGACCGGCTGCTGGCATCCGACCTGCCGGAGGATCCCACGGTCGCAACCGACCTGATGCGATACTTCCCCAAGGCGTTGCAGGAGAAGTTCCCCGACGCCGTGGGCCGGCACCAGTTGCGGCGGGAGATCATCTGCACCGCCGTCACCAACGGCATGGTCAACCGCGTCGGCCCCACCTTCACCTGGGAGATGGTGGAACAGACCGGCCGCAGCGAGGGCGACGTGGCCCGCGCCTATCTGATCGTCCGCGACGCCTTCGGCCTGCGCCGGCTGTGGGACGCGGTGGAGGCCCTGGACACGGCTGTGCCGGCAGCCGTGCAGACGGCCATGATGCTGTATACCGGCCGTCTGATGCGCCGCGCCGTGCCCTGGGTCCTGGCCCATGGCGCCTATCCGTTGGATATCGCGGCGGAATGCGCCCGTCTGGCCCCGGTGGTCGATGCGCTGACCGGCCATTTGCCCGATGTGCTGTCGCCGGCAGCCCTGAAGTGGCTGGCGGAAACGGCGGGCAACTGGTCCAAGGACGGCGTGCCGGGCGATCTGGCCCGCCGTGTGGCCGCCCTCCCCCTGCTGGCGGCCAGCACGGACATCGCCGAAATCGCAGTGGAGGCGGGGCGCGACCCGTCCGACGTGGCCGGCCTGTATTTCGACCTGGGCGACCGCCTGGGCCTGGAATATCTGCGGGAGCGCACGGGCGAGGTGAAGACCGACAACCACTGGCAGCGTCAGGCGGTCGCCGCATCGCTGGATGACCTGTTCAACCTGCAGGCCCGCCTGACGGCCCGCGTACTGACCCAGGTCAAGGGCGGCGATCCGTTCGACGCCTGGGCCGCCCAGCGCCAGGGACCGCTGGAGCGCATCCAGTCGCTGCTGACCGAACTGCGGGCCGTGGCCAAGCTGGACATTGCCATGCTGGCCGTGGCGGGACGGCAGCTGCGCGGGCTGCTGGCGGGGTGAGAAGCGTTGTCGGGGTTCGGCAAGAGCGTGTTTCCGTTGACCGGAATCACGCTCTTGCTTTCAGTTCCTCAGACGCCAGCGCCGCATCCGCGGCTTGGCTTCACGCGGCACGCGCCGCGCGGCGGCAGTCGCCGCCGGAGCGGTTTTCCAGTCAAAGGAAAACCGCTCTAAGCCTCACCCGCGACCTACAAAATTCCCGCAGGTCGCGGGTGAGCGATAAGCGAACCCCGACAGGGTGTCACCCCCGCTTGGGCGCCGGACGTGTGGCCACGAAGGTGGCCGTGCAGCACAGGATGGCGCCCACCAGCACCGGCACCCAGGCCTGCTTCGCCGTGAAAAAGACGAACAGCCAGGACAGGGCCATGACACACAGGGCCGCGATCTTGGCCCGCGTCGGGATGGCCCCCTGTTCGCGCCAGTCACGCAAGGGCGGGCCCCAACGCGGATGGTCCAGCAGTTTCTGCGCCTTTTCAGGATGGGAGCGGAAATAGGCCCAGAGCGCCACCAGCAGGAAAGGCGTCGTCGGCAGCACCGGCAACACCGCGCCGGCCATGCCCAGGCCAACACAGACATAGCCGAGCGCAATATAGAAAGGCCGCCAGCGGCGGCTGCTTGTCGGCTCGTTCATTCCGCCGCCTGCTGCCAATCGCAAATCATTCGCAACACTTTGGCCCGGCCGGTGACGCTTGGCAAGGGTGTGTGGTTTTAGGCCCCATGATAGTTAGGCACTTACCAAAGTGATAATTGCCCCCACCCCACCTTCCTGATACTTAGGCACATGACTAACCTTCAAGCCACCTCCAGCCTCGACCGCATGTTCCACGCCCTGGCCGACCCGTCGCGCCGGGCCGTGCTGGAACGGCTGGCGGAGGGGCCGGCCAGCGTGGGGGAGCTGGCCAAGCCCCTGCCCATGGCCCTGCCCAGTCTGATGCAGCATCTGCGGCTGCTGGAGGATTGCGGCCTGATCCGCACGGAAAAGGTGGGGCGTGTGCGCACCTGCCGGCTGGAACCCCATGCCATGGACGCGGCCGGGGAATGGATCGCCCATCAACGGGCGATCTGGGAGGCCCGGTTCGATCGGCTGGACGCCTATCTGCAGATCTTGAAAAAACAGGAGGAAGTGCCCGATGACGACCCCGCCGCCCGCTGATCGCAGCATGGTGATCACCCGCACCCTGAACGCCCCGCGCCCGCTGGTGTGGAAGGTGCTGACCGACCCCAGGCAC
This sequence comes from Niveispirillum sp. FG148, assembly GCF_057809655.1. Lineage (NCBI taxonomy): Bacteria > Pseudomonadati > Pseudomonadota > Alphaproteobacteria > Rhodospirillales > Azospirillaceae > Niveispirillum > Niveispirillum sp. FG148. Next base: position 17,758 of record NZ_JBMDKJ010000037.1, on the reverse strand, counting down.
ATCCCCTTCTTCTGGGGCCCCAACGGCTTTTCCACGACCGTGCATGAGATGGATGTGCGGGTCGGCGGCTATTGGCGCTACACGATGCATGGATGGGGGAAGGATTTCGCGAACTGGATCCGATACCGCACGGTAGAGGCGCCGGCACTGCTGGAATATGACCATGGCGGTGACGATCCCGATCACGCCCTGTTCGACGGGTCGATCCGGTTGGAGGAGGTCGGGCCGGACAAGACCCTGGTCACCCTGACCATGATCTGTCCGACGCCGGAAGCGCTGGCAGAAATCCGCCAGTTCGGGGCGGAGGAAGGCGGTCGGCAGAACCTGGAACGGCTGGAACGCCAGGTGCTGGTCAGCGACCGCGACCTGGGCATCACCCGCATCCTGGACGTGCCCCGCGCCCTGGTCTGGAAGGCCTGGACCCAGCCCGAACATCTGGTCCATTGGTGGTGCCCCCGCCCCTGGCGCACGACCCTCTGCCGCATGGATGTGCGGTCGGGTGGGGAGTTCTACACCCGCATGGAAGGTCCCGATGGTGGCGTGTCGGACAATCCCGGCAGCTATCTTCTGGTGGAGGAAGGCCGGCGCCTGGTCTTCACCAACATGATGGGGCCGGATTTCCGCCCCGTGGCCCCGGGCTTTCTGCCCTTTGTGGCCGAGATCACCTTCGAGGATCACCTGGGCGGCACGCGCTATACCGCGCGCGCCATGCACCTGGACGCCGACGGTGCCCGCCAGCATGCGGAGATGGGATTCTATGACGGCTGGTCGACGGCCATCGACCAGTTGCGGGACTATGTGAAGGGCCTGGCGGCGTAAGCGGTTCGGCGGTAATGCTCGCCCGCTGTGGTGTGGGGGGGATCGACGGGTCGCGATCCCTCACTTCCAGATCGGCTTGCCGCTGCCCGGCAGGCCCAGCTTGCCCCACATGGCGCTGACCTTGTCGACCACGCCCGGATCCATGAACAGCTTCTGCCCCCATTCGCGGTGGGTTTCCGGCGGCAGCTTGTTGGTGGCGTCCAGGCCGACTTTGCCACCCAGCCCGCTTTCGGGGCTGGCAAAGTCCAGATAGTCGATGGGCGTGCCCTCGATCATGGTCAGATCGCGGACGGGGTCCATGCGGGTGCTGATGGCCCACATCACGTCCTTCCAGTCGCGGACATTGATATCGTCATCCACGACGATGATCCATTTCGTGTACATGAACTGGCGCAGGAAGGACCAGACGCCCATCATCACCCGCTTGGCATGTCCCGGATAGGCCTTCTTCATCGACACCACGGCGATGCGATAGGAACAGCCCTCCGGCGGCAGCCAGAAATCCACGATCTCGGGGAATTGCTGCTGCAACAGCGGCACGAACACATCGTTCAGCGCCTCGCCCAGCACGCTGGGCTCGTCCGGGGGACGGCCGGTGAAGGTGGACAGGAAGATGGGGTCGCGGCGCATGGTGATGGCCGTGACGGTGAAGGTGGGGAACTTCTCCACCGAATTGTAATAGCCGGTATGGTCGCCATAGGGCCCCTCATCCGCCTGTTCATCCAGGCTGACGAACCCTTCCAGCACGATCTCCGCCGTCGCCGGCACCTTCAGCGGCACCGTTTTGCAATCCACCAGATCGACCCTTTTCCCGCGCAGCAGGCCCGCGAACTGATATTCCGACAATGTGTCGGGCACGGGCGTGACGGCGGCCAGGATGGTGCCCGGATCAGCCCCCAGCACCACAGCGGCCGGCAGCGGATCGCGCTTGCCCGCCTGTTTCCAACGCTGATGGTGCTGCGCTCCGCCGCGATGTTTCAGCCAGCGCATGATGGTCTTGTTCCGGCCCAGCACCTGCATGCGGTAGATGCCCAGGTTGAAATTATCCTCCCGTGCATCGCTGGGCCCCTTGGTCACCACCAGCGGCCAAGTGATCAGCGGCGCCGGCTCCCCCGGCCAGCAGGACTGGATGGGCAGCAGCGACAGGTCGACATCGTCGCCGGTCAGCACCACCTCCTGGCACGGCGCCTTCGACACCGACCCCGGCCGCATGGCCATCACCTGCTTGGCCAGCGGCAGCAGCTCGAACGCCTCCCGCAGGCCGCGCGGCGGTTCGGGCTGTTTCAGGAAGGCCAGGGTCTCGCCCACCTGGCGCAGTTCGTGCGGCTCCCGGTCCATGCCCCAGGCCACGCGCTCCACCGTGCCGAACAGGTTGACCAGCACGGGCATGGAACTTTTCGTGCCATCGGCCTTGATCACATTCTCGAACAGTACGGCCGGCCCCTGTTCGGCCAGCAGGCGGGTCTGGATCTCCGTCATCTCCAGGACGGTGGAGACCGGCTCCTTGACCCGGACCAGCCGTCCCTCCTGTTCCAGGCGGGCGATGAAATCTCGCAGGGAGGCATAGGGCATGATCGGGCGGCCTTCAGGTTCCGGACGATGGTCGGGGCGTAACATCGGGGCCGGAACCGTGCCGGTCAAGCCCGCGACCGGCAACGGGACAATCGGTCCCGGCAATGATCATTGAATTTTCCAATGGATTGTCGAAAATATATCAATTTTACAGCATAGCCCTCGCTCCCTATGGTCGCGCCGGTTCGCCTTTTGGGGGTATTTGCCATGGATGTCTTGTTGTCGGCGCCGATCCTGTTCTTCGGCCTGGGGGTTCTGATCGCGCTGGCCGGCAGCCGCCTGCCCTTTCCCGACGGGTTCGGCAAGGCGCTGGCCGCCTTTCTGCTGGTCGCCATCGGGTTGAAGGGCGGGGCGGCCCTGTCCGGCGCTTCCATCGCGTCGGTGCTGCCGCTGCTGCTGACGGCGGCACTGATCAGCTTCGCCATGCCGGTACTGGGCTTCGCCCTGCTGCGCGGACCGGTCGGGCTGGACCGGGTCAATGCGGCGGCCATTGCGGCGCATTACGGATCGGTCAGCCTGGTTACCTTCGTGACGGCCACCAAGCTGCTGGAAGCGCAGGGCATCGGTTTCGGCGGCCATATGGTGGCCGCCCTGGCGGTGATGGAGGGGCCGGCCATCATCACGGGTCTGGTCCTGGCCGGCCGTGTCGGCGTGGCCGCAAGGGCTGGCGGGGTGCAGGGCGACGGCACCCTGGCCCTGTCCATGGGGGACGGCAATCTGGGGCCGGCCTTTCGGGAAGCGGCCTTGAACGGGTCCATCCTGCTGCTGGCGGGCGCGCTGGTGGTGGGGGTGATCATCGGTCCGCCGGGCATGGCCAAGCTGTCGGGCCTGTTCGTGGCACCCTGGGACGGGGCCCTGTGCCTGTTCCTGCTGGACATGGGTCATCTGGCCGCCAGCCGGTTGCGTCAGGCGGCCGCCCTCAGCCTGCGGCTGGTCGGTTTCGGGCTGGTCATGCCGCTGCTGGGTGCTGCCATCGGCGTGGCGGCAGGGCTGGCCCTGGGCCTGGGGCTGGGCGACATGGTGCTGATGGTCACGCTCTGCGCATCCGCCTCCTACATCGCGGTGCCGGCCGCCCTGCGCCATGCGCTGCCGGATGCGGACCCGGGCCTGTCGCTGCCGCTGTCGCTGGCCGTCACCTTCCCCTTCAACATTCTGGTCGGCGTTCCGCTCTATCTGGCGGTCTGCCGGCACTTGATCGGATCATAAATGCCGGTTCCCCTGCCCCCCTTCGACCTGGACCTGCTGCGCACCTTCATCACCATCGTCGATAGCGGCGGGGTGACGCGGGCGGCAGAACGGCTGGGCCGGACCCAGTCCACCATCAGCCTGCAGGTAAAACGGCTGGAGGAGGGGCTGGGCCGCCGCCTGTTCCAGCGCGAGGGCCGGTCGTTCGAGATGACGGCGGAGGGGGAACAGCTGCTGACCTATGCCCGCCGCCTGCTGGGCCTGGCGGGAGAGGCGTGTGCCGCGCTGATGGAGCCGGAGGTGGGCGGCACCGTGCGGCTGGGCACGCCGGAGGATTTTGCCACCACCCACCTGCCCGACGTGCTGTTCCGCTTCGCCCGTGCCCATCCGCAGGTGGCGCTGGAGGTCCGGTGCGACTTCACTGCCAACCTGCTGGACGGGTTCACCCAGGGCGATTTCGATCTGGTCCTGTGCAAGCGCGAACCGCAGGGCACGGGCGATGGCGTGCGGGTCTGGCGCGAACCGCTGGTCTGGGCCACATCGCCCCGGCTGCTGCTGTCACCCGGACAGCCCGTGCCGCTGGTCCTGGCCCCGGCGCCGGATCTCTACCGCCGCCGGGCACTGGAAGCGCTGGATCGGGCGGGCCTGCCCTGGCGTGTGACCTATACCAGCCCCAGTCTGGCCGGCATCCAGGCCGCTGTCAGTGCCGGACTGGGCGTCACCATCCTGTCGCGGGACATGCTGATGGCGGGGTTCCAGCATGTGGACCCGTCGGTCGGACTGCCCGGCCTGTCGGACATGGAAATTGCGCTGTACCGCCGGCCGGGTGCGCCGTCAAAGGCCGTGGACCTGCTGGCGGACCATATGGTGCGGTCGCTGGAAAACCGGCCTAGAGCTGTTTTCGTTTGACCGGAAACAGCTCCGCCCGCGACTGAGGAAGACGAAAGGTCAGCGGGGCACCCGCCACACATCCGTGACCCGGACCTCCCGGTCCTCCAGTTCCCGCGTCGTCGGCACGGCGTAGGTGGCGACCTTGTCCAGGCCCTGGCCCGGCAGATAGGCGCGGCCGGGATCACCGACCAGCACGGTGACACCCGCCGCCGTCAGGTCCCGGAACCAAGCCAGCGCGGCCTCCGCGAAGGCCCGTTCGTAACAGACATCGCCGGCCAGCAGGATGTCGATGTCCGGCAGCGGGCGGCCGATGATGTTGTCGGTAATGCCGGTGACGGCGACACCGTTCAGATCGGCATTCATTTCCGTGGCCACGATGGCGAAGGCGTCGATCTCCACCGCCGTGACGGCGGTCGCCCCCGCCTTCATGGCGGCAATGGCGATCAGGCCGGATCCGGCCGCGAAATCCAGCACGCGCTTGCCGACCACCAGCGCCGGGTCATCGGCGATCAGCCGGGCGATGGCCTGTCCGCCGGCCCAGGGAAAGGCCCAGAAGGGCGGTGGCACGCCGTTCTTCTGCAGCCAGTCCTCCGTCGCCTGCCAGATGGGGGTGATTTCGGTGGCCTGCCAAAGCTGGATATCGGGCCGCATCGGCACCGGGGCCGGCACGGTATGGGCACGGATGAAGGTGGCGGGATCGGAGGCAGGCGGTTCAGTGACGGCTGGGGATAATGGCAAGATCCGCGACCCGCAGCATCTGCTGCATATAGGGTTTGGGCAGGCCCTGGTTCCCGCCGGGGGCATAGCCACCGCCGCCATGGCTGGCGGGCGGCAGGCTGGCGATGCCGACAATGATGGCGACCAGCAGCGCCATGCCGACGAAACGGGCGGCCTTGAAGGTGGCCAGACTGTCGGCCGGGTCGTTCATGTCCCAGCCCTTCACCTGCATGGCCATCAGCGCGCCGGTGACGGCCAGGGGCACGGCAATGCCCCAGAACATGCCCGTCGGTTCCAGCGCCACCAGCCACAGGGCGAAGGCCCCGGCATAGAAGCCGCCGACCCAGCGGCGCGAATCATTGCCGAACAGCAGGGCCGTGGACTTGATCCCGACATGGGCGTCGTCCTCCCGGTCCTGATGGGCATAGATCGTATCATAGCCCAGCGTCCACAGGATGCCGCCGGCATAAAGCATCAGCGGCTGCCAGCCCAGATCGCCGCGCACGGCGGCCCAGCCCAGCAGGGCACCCCAGTTGAAGGTCAGACCCAGAAAGGCCTGCGGCCACCAGGTGATGCGCTTCATCAGCGGATAGGCGCCGACCAGCAGCAGCGATGCCGCGCCCAGCGCAATGGCGAATCCGTTCAACTGCACCAGGATCAGCAGCCCGACCAGCAATTGCGCGATCAGGAAGGCGATGGCCTGCCGGACAGAGACCTGCCCGCTGGGGATGGGGCGGACGCGGGTGCGTTCCACCCGGGCGTCCAGCTTATGGTCCAGGATGTCGTTGACGGTGCAACCCGCCCCGCGCATGACCACGGAGCCCACGCCGAACAGGGCCATCAGCCACAGGTCGGGCCAGCCACCGGCCGGAGCGGCCAGGGCGATGGACCACCAGCCAGGCAGCAGCAGCAGCCAGGTGCCGATGGGCCGGTCCAACCGCATCAGCCGTGCATAGGGGCGCCACGCCACCGGCAGGTAGCGGTCGATCCAATCGCCGGCCCGAATATCGGTATGGCCGGTTCCAGTGTCCGTGGCGTGCGTCATGGGCGCATTCTACGCTCTCTGCCTGCCGGCGGAAAGTGCTGCCCGTCACAGCGGTGCCGTTTGGGTCGATTGCCCGTCCTGCGGCCGCCATGGCTTGACCTGCGACATCATCGCCGTTAATCAAAACCTGCTCTGGCGGAGCCGTGGGGTGCAGGCCACCCCGTCAACTAAGTGCCCCGGATCGGGTCGGGAACCCGGCAAGGGAGGCACCGTGACAGGCCAGAACAACAATACCACAACCATCGACCGCAGCCGCCAGGTGGCGCTGTTCAGCCGCTACGACCAGCCGGCCGTGAATATCGCGGCCATCGCCGACTGTGCCGATTTCGTGCCGGCGGCCAAGGCGGCGGGCATCCCGCCCTTTGCCCGCGTGCTGCATGCCATTGGCCGCGTCAGCCTGGAAATGCCGAATTTCCGCCTGCGCCTGCTGGAAGGGCGCGTGTCGGAGGTGAAGGAATTGACCCTGTCCTATACGGTCATCGGCCGGGACGGGAACCTGAACTTCTCCTCCATCCCCTACCGGCCGGACTTCCAGGCCTTCCTGGCGGATTATCTGACCGACCGGGAACTGGCGCGCAATGCCGTGGAACTGCGCCTGAAGCCGCTGACCACGCGGGATTTCATCTTCACCACCTGCCTGCCATGGCTGCGTTTCACCTCCATCCAGCATCCGATGGCGCGATTCGGGGATTGTTCCATTCCCAACATCGCCGTCGGCAAGTTCCGACATGGGAACGGGCGGGTGGATTTCCCCGTTGCCATTCAGGCCCATCACGGTCTGGTGGATGGCATCCACATCGCCCAATTCATCGCCCGGCTGGAACAGGTGCTGGGCGATGCCGTCAACGATCCGACCCGCTAGAGGCCGGACGTCTTTTCAAAAAACAAGGATGTTCAGCATGACCGACCGTTCCAACCGCCAGGGCTTTGCTACCCGTGCGATCCACGCCGGCCAGCAGCCGGACCCGACCACAGGCGCCATCATGGTGCCCATCTACGCCACCAGCACCTTTGTGCAGGAAAGCCCCGGCGTCCATAAGGGCTATGAATATGCCCGCAGCCAGAACCCCACCCGCATGGCCTATGAAGCCTGCGTGGCCGATCTCGAATCGGGTCACCGCGGCTATGCCTTCGCGTCCGGTCTGGCGGCGGAGGCGACGATTCTGGAACTGCTGGATGCCGGGTCGCATGTCATCGCCTCGGACGATCTTTATGGCGGCACCTACCGGCTGCTGCACCGGGTGCGGGGGCGCACGGCCAACCTGTCGGTGACCACGGTCGACCTTTCGGATCTGGCGGCCGTGGAGGCCGCGATCCGGCCGGAAACGAAGATGATCTGGGTCGAAACGCCGACCAACCCGCTGCTGAAACTGGCCGACCTGGAAGCGCTGGCGCAGCTGGCGAAGAAGCGCGGCCTGATCTCCGTCGCCGACAATACCTTCGCCAGCCCCTGGCTCCAGCGACCGCTGGAACAGGGATTCGACATTGTCGTGCATTCGGCCACCAAATATCTGAACGGCCATTCCGACATGGTGGGCGGCATTGCCGTGGTGCGCGAGGCCGGCGAAATCGTCGACCGCATGGCCTTCCTGCACAATGCCGTGGGTTCGATCCAGGGACCGTTCGACAGTTTCCTGGTCATGCGCAGCCTGAAGACGCTGGCGCTGCGCATGGAACGGCACTGCCAGAACGCCGCCCAGGTGGCCGAATGGCTGGAAAAGCATCCGTCGGTCGCCAAGGTCCGCTATCCATTCCTGCCCAGCCATGCCCAGCATGATCTGGCCCGCCGCCAGATGCGGGCCGGTGGCGGCATGGTCACCATCCATCTGAAAGGCGGGCTGGAACCGGCGCGGCGCATGCTGGAACGCACGCAACTGTTCAGCCTGGCCGAAAGCCTGGGCGGGGTGGAAAGCCTGATCGAACATCCGGCCATCATGACCCATGCCAGCATCCCGGCCGAACAGCGCGCCGCCATCGGCATCGATGACGGTCTGGTCCGCCTGTCGGTGGGAGTGGAGGATGTGGCAGACCTGATCGCCGATCTGGATCAGGCGCTGCGATAACAGAACAAAAAAAATGGCGCCCGGATTGGGGCCGGGCGCCAGTTGTTCAGCAATCCATACACATACCGCCTACATGGCGACTCACCACACCAAGTTCAGGGTCGGACTTCCCAAGCGAACTCGACATGGCAAGGGGTGTTCGGCATGGCCGCGATGGGGTTCATCTGCAACCACGTCCAGAATTCCTTGAACGCCAGCTGGGGACGGGCCTGAGCATAGGTACCCAGACGGCTCGCGACCCGGTCGCTTAGCGTGCGCGTCACTTCCTCGTAAGCGACTTCCGGTACGCCATGGGCGACCTGGACATCACCGGTACGGGGATCAGCAGCCCGGAAAGAATGGGCGCCGTCGCGAAACGCATATGCAACTCTGATCGGTTCGTCTTGATACATCCTGTCCGTCCTCCGCCGGAGCACGAATTTTATGTACCAAATCCCCCTCAAGACGGAAAGGAAAAATCCATTGCGCGATACGCAGTGCAGCAATCCGTCTTCCGGCGGTCTGATATTGAAAGACAGTTTCAAACGAGCGTGCGTTTCCGGAAACTGGAAACGTTCTCAATCGATGACGATCCGGGGTGCTGCACGGCGGGCACCGCCACTGATCTTGTCCCAGACGCGGGCCGCGATCGTGCGGTAAACCTTTGCATGTTCACTGTTTTGCTGGGACATCACGATGGGCGCGCCGCCGTCGCTGGTCTCCCGGATGACGATATCCAGCGGGATTTCGCCCAGGAAGTCGATGCCCAGCTTTTCGGCCTCTGCCCGGGCGCCGCCATGGCTGAAGATGTCACTGCGGTGTCCACAGTTCGGGCAGCAGAAATAGGACATGTTCTCCACGATGCCCAGCACGGGCACATCTACCCGCTTGAACATGTTCAGGCCCTTGCGGGCGTCCAGCAGGGCAATGTCCTGCGGCGTGGACACGATCACCGCCCCGGCCAGCGCGACATTTTGCGCCAGCGACAACTGGGCGTCGCCCGTGCCGGGCGGCATGTCGACCACCAGCACATCCAGCTCGCCCCAGGCCACATCGCGCAGCATCTGCTGAATGGCGCCCATGACCATGGGGCCGCGCCAGATCATGGGTGTGTCTTCCGCCACCAGGAAGCCCATGGACATGACCTTGACGCCGTAATTGACCAGGGGCTTCAGCACCTTGCCGTCCATCGTCTCCGGCTTACCCGACAGGCCCATCATGCGCGGCAGGGACGGGCCATAGATATCGGCGTCCAGCAGACCAACGCGCAGCCCGTTGGCCGCCATGCCCAGGGCCAGGTTGACGGCGGTGGTGGATTTGCCCACGCCCCCCTTGCCCGAGGCCACGGCGATGATGGCGCGCACGCCGGGCACACCCGCCTTGGTCGGGCGCGGCGGGTGGGTGGGGGTCGGGCCGTGGCTGTGGCCCTTGTGGTCATGCCCCTTGTGGCTGTCGCCCCCCAGCTTGGGCGGGGCGCGATGGGCCGTCAGCATGGCCGTGACCGAGGTGACGCCGGGCAGCACGTCCACGGCCCTTTCCGCCGCCTGCCGCAGCGGTTCCAGGGCCGCACCCCTGGCGGGGTCCACTTCCACGGCGAAGGCGACATTGCCTTCCTTCACCACCAGGCCCGAAATCATGCCCAGCGACACGATGTCGGCACCCCGGTCGGGGTCCTTCACGGCACGCAGCGCGTTCAGAACCTGTTCTTCATTGACGGTGGCCATGGTTGAAAACCCCGCTTTCTTCCCAATATCTGCAAGCACCGACAGGCCATGGGCCTTTCGCTGGCGCGCCGCGATATATAGGGTGGCAACGGCAGCATAGAAAGCGTCCTGTCCTTGCGGGCAGGCCTGTCGGTTTGGCAGTTTGTGGGTCCAATCACCAAAGGGTCGGGAATATGCCCTGGAATAATCAAGGTGGCGGCAATGGCGGCGGACCCTGGGGCTCACCCCCGGGGGGCGGCGGCAATGGCAACGGCAACAACCCCTGGGGTCGTCCGCCGGGCGGCGGGCAGCAGCCCGGAGGCCCGGACCTGGAGGAATTGCTGCGCAAGGGCCAGGAGCGGTTCAAGAACCTGACTCCCGGCGGCTTGGGTGGCGGCAAGGGCATCCTGCTGGGTGTTGTGGCGCTGGGCCTGATCTGGGGCCTTTCCGGCATCTATCGCGTACAGCCGGACGAGCAGGGTGTGGTCCTGCGATTCGGCCAATATACGCGTACCGAGCAGCCGGGTCTGCGCTATCACCTGCCCGCGCCGATTGAAACGGTGGAGACGCCGAAGGTCACCCGCGTCAACCGGCTGGAGATCGGCTATCGCTCCGCCGTCGACAATCGCCGCGGCGGTGGCGACGTCATCGACGAAAGCCTGATGCTGACCGGTGACGAGAATATCATCGACATCGACTTCACCGTCATGTGGGTGATCAAGGATGCCGGCAATTTCCTGTTCAAGATCCGCGAGCCGGAACTGACCGTGAAGATGGCGGCCGAAAGCGCCATGCGCGAGGTGATCGGCCGCACTGACATCCAGCCGGCCTTGACCGAGGCACGCCAGGATATCGAACAGCAGACCCGGTTGCTGTTGCAGACCATGCTGGACGAATACCAGTCGGGCATCGAAATCAGCCAGGTGCAGTTGCAGAAGGTGGACCCACCCGGTCCCGTCGTTGACGCCTTCAACGATGTGCAGCGCGCCCGCCAGGATCGCGAGCGTCTGCGCAATGAGGCAGAGGCCTATCGCAACGATATCATCCCCCGCGCCCGCGGCGAGGCCGAGCAGCTGATCCAGCAGGCCTCCGCCTATCGCGAGCAGGTGGTCAGTCTGGCCCAGGGTGACGCGCAGCGCTTCGCCCAGGTCATGGCCGCCTACAACCAGGCGCCGGAAATCACGGCACGGCGCATGTATCTGGAAACCATGCAGGAAGTGCTGAGCGGTTCCAACAAGATCATCATCGATCAGGGCAAGGGCGGACCGGGCGTCGTGCCCTTCCTGCCCTTGCAGGAACTGACCAACCAGCTCCGCCAACAGACGCCGGCCGCACCGGCCGCGCCGCGCCAGTAAGGGGGACGCAGCATGAGCAGCAAACTGATCGCCGCAGGCGTCGCCATCGCCGCCGTCGCCATCCTGGCCTCCTCCTCCCTGTTCGCCGTCAACCAGACGCAGCAGGCGCTGGTGCTGCAATTCGGTGAATGGAAGCGGACAATCCAGGAACCGGGTCTGCACGCCAAAATCCCGTTCGTGCAGAATGTCGTTTTCCTGGATGCGCGCGTTCTGGATGTCGATCCGCCCGTCGAACAGGTCATCCTGGCCGACCAGAAGCGGCTGGAGGTCGATGCCTTCGCCCGCTACCGCATTACCGACCCGCTGCAATTCTACCAGTCGGTTGGCAATGAGATTGTCGCCGAACAGCGTCTGGCCGCGACCGTGAATTCGTCGCTGCGCCGCGTGCTGGGCAATTCCACCCTGCTGGCCGTCCTGTCCAAGGAACGCGCCAAGGTGATGACCGACATCAAGGCACAGGTGAACCAGGAAGCTGCGCGCTTCGGCGTGGAAATCGTGGATGTCCGCATCCGCCGCGCCGATCTGCCCGATGCCACGTCGGCCGCCGTCTATGAGCGCATGCGGTCGGAACGTGAGCGCGAGGCCCGCGAAGCCCGCGCCCAGGGCAGCGAGCAGGCCCAGCAGATTCGCAGCCGCGCGGAACGCGAACGCACCGTCATCCTGGCGGAAGCGCAGCGCGATTCACAGGTGCTGCGCGGCGAAGGCGACAACCAGGCCATCCGCATCCTGGCCGAGAGTGCCGGCAAGAACCCGGAATTCTATGCCTTCTACCGTTCGCTGGAAGCCTACAAGGTGGCCATGAAGGGGGAGAACACGCAGATGGTCCTGTCGCCGGACAGCGAGTTCTTCCGCTATTTCAACAACACCACCGGCGTCGCCAAGCGTTGATGGAAAGGCCGCGCGGGCGATTTTTCGCCAGCGCGGCCTTTTAATTGCGGGTTCTGCCTTGAAAGATTTCCTGACCGCGCTGGCGCTCGTCTTCGTCATCGAGGGGCTTTTATACGCCGTGGCCCCCAATTCCATGCGCGACATGGCCGGGCGCATTACCGGCATGGACCCGGTGATGTTACGCCGGGTGGGGCTGGCCGCGGCCATTCTGGGCGTTCTGGCCGTGGCCGTGGTGCGCGGATAGGGCCGCCTGGGACCAACCTTTCCAGTCCGCGACGAAGGAAGGCTTCGCAGCGGGGCTTCGGCAGCCTATATTCCCTGGTGTCGGTGGTCCCCTTTGGGCCGGGCTGCCGGTGCGCGCCTCCGATCCGGGGCGCGGATGACTGGCCCCTGGAGATTGACGTGACCGCGTTCTTCCGCTCCCGTCCCGCCGCCCGTCTGGCGGCCGCCTTTGCGGCTTTGCCGCTGGTCGCGACCCTGCTGGTCGCCACCCCGGCCCCGGCGCTGGCCCAGCGCGGTGCGCCCGAGAGTTTCGCCCCCCTGGCCGAAAAGACCCTGCCGGCCGTGGTCAATATCTCGACCAGTCAGACCATCCAGGCCAAGCCGGGTGGACGCGGCGCCGTGCCCATGCCGGACTTCCCGCCTGGTTCCCCGTTCGAGGATTTCTTCCGCGACTTCATGGAACGCCAGCAGGGCCAGGGTGCCCCGCGCAAGGCGCAGTCGCTGGGTTCCGGCTTCATCATCGATGCGTCGGGCTATATCGTCACCAACAACCACGTCATTGATGGTGCCGACGAGATCACGGTCATCTTCCAGGATGCCGACCAGACGGAGCTGAAGGCCAAGCTGATCGGCACGGACAAGGAAACCGATCTGGCGCTGCTGAAGGTTGAAACCAAGCAGAAGCTGACGCCCTTGAAATGGGGTGACAGCGACGTGCTGAAGGTGGGCGACTGGGTCGTGGCCATCGGCAACCCGTTCGGCCTGGGCGGCACCGTCACGGCCGGCATCGTCTCGGCCCGCGCCCGCGATATCGGCGCCGGCCGCTTCGATGATTTCATCCAGACTGACGCCGCCATCAATCAGGGCAATTCCGGTGGCCCGCTGGTCAATCTGGCCGGCGACGTGGTGGGCATCAATTCCGCCATCTACAGCCGCACCGGCGGTTCCGTCGGCATCGGCTTCGCCATCCCGTCCAGCATGGCCCGCACCGTGATCGAGGAGATCCGCAAGGCCGGCAAGGTGCGGCGCGGCTGGCTGGGCGTGCAGATTCAGTCGGTGACCCCGGAAATCGCCGAAAGCATGAGCCTGCCCAGCCACAAGGGCGCCCTGGTCGGCACCGTGACGGAGGGCAGCCCCGCCGCCGCCGCCGGCCTGAAGCCCGGCGACGTCATCCTGACCTTTGACGGCAAGGAGGTTGCCAATAACCGCACCCTGCCGCGCATGGTGGCCGGCACGCCGGTGGGCACCAAGGTCAATGTCGGCATCTCCCGCAAGGGCGCGCCGATGAATGTTGCCATCACGCTCGCCGAATTCCCGGAAGATCAGATCGCCGCCGCCGAGGAAGGCGAGGAGGAGGGCGAGCCCGCGCCCAAGCCCGGCGCCGTGCAGCAGCAGATCGACGCGCTGGGCCTGACCGTCTCCACCATCACCCCCGACCTGCGCAAGCAGTTCGAGGTGGCGGAAGGCGTGAAGGGTGTGGTCATCACCAAGATCAACCAGAATGCCCCGGCCCAGACGCGCCAGCTTCGTCCCGGTGACGTGGTGCTGGAGGTGAGCCAGGCCCCGGTGACCACGCCCACGGACGTGCAGGACCGCGTCGCCAAGGCCCGTCAGGCCGGCCAGAAGGCCGTATTGCTGCTGGTCGAACGCAAGGGCGAGCAGACCTTCCTGGCCCTGGCGCTGGAACAGGACAAGTAAGCACCGGCCTTACGGCTTGTTGAGAAGGGCCCTGGCCCTGTCCAGTTCCGCGCCGGAAAGGCGGGGATTGGGCGGGACAGGGCCCTTTCCATTCAGATAGTCCAGGGGCGTCACCCCTTCATCATCCTTGACGGTCGGATCGGCCCCGGCCTTCAGCAAGGCCTCGATGACGGCCAGTCCGGCATTGGCGGCGGCGTAATGCAGGGCCGTGCGCTTCCCGTGCTTGGGGAGGGTGAATTCATCGGTCACATCCGTCGCAGCCCTGACGTCAGCACCATGGGCCAGCAGCCAGGCCACAGCCTCTGCCTGGTCCGCTTGGGAAGCCGCCATCAGCGGCGTCTTGCCGAAGCCGTTACGAACGTCCACGCCGTCGATCGCCACGGTATCGGCCAGCAATTCCGGCCGCAGGGCTGCCGACAGATGCGACAGCGGGTCGATGCCAGCGGTAACCGCGCAACGGCTGAAGGCATCCTTGCCATCGCCCCGCCGGACAATGGCGGCACGCACCGTGTCCAGAGGCGCGCCATCGACCAGCAGGGTGCGGGCATGGTCGGCCGGCGGCGGTCCGCCCCCGCAATCGGCGCCCCAGGCCAGCGCGAACAGGGCGTTGCGTGCCCTTTCGCCGGCCCTGTCACCCTGCAAGGGGCGATAGAAATCGGTCAGCGCGAGAAGGGCCGCCTGATAGACGGGCAGGATGCGCGACAGGGCAACCCGGTTGCCGACCGACAGATAGGACCAGGTCTGATAGGGCAGCAGCCCTTGCCTGGGGGCTGGCGGCAATTGTGACGGGTCCAGCCTTGCCTGTTCCAGGATGGCAGCCTGCTGTCCTGCCAGGGCATAGCGCAGGCTGCCCCCATGGTTGGCCAGGAAGCCGCCGTCCGCCAGGGTGGCAGCGCGGATGAAATCCTGCACTTGCCCGTCGGGGAACCCCTCCACATGGCCGCGCCCCCAGTCGCAGCCCGATCGCGGCAGAAAATTGTCCCGGTTGCTGCCGAACTGCGGTTCCGTCGCGGCCAGCAGACCCGGCCGCCGCCGCAATACATCGCAGGGAATGGCATAGAAGGCCGATTGCGTCTGCACCACCCCGGCACTGGACAGCAGCCGCAGCAGCGCCACCAGACTGTCGTCCGTGCCGTCATAGGTAGCGGGGGCGCCCAGCACCTGTTCCAGATAGGGATCGTTCTGACCGGTCAGCGCCGCGGTCAGGTCATGCACCAGCCGGTCGATCTCCGCCTTCGCGTCGGGTCGGAAGGCATGCAGGAACAGCAGCCGGTCCAGGCTGATCAGCGGCGTGGACGGGTTGCGGGTGGCGGCATCGGCGGCAGCCGGGTCGCGGCCCATCCGGGCAATCGCCTGTTCATACCCCTCATCGGCGGCGACCGGCATCGTGATCAGCAGCAAGCCGGCGGCCAGCATGGCCAGGGTGCGGCGCAGGGTCATCTGAAACGGTTCTCCGTTGGGTATCCGCGGTGCAGCCTATCAGCACGCCAACCGTGCGGATACCGAAACACCCGCCCTTGACACCTTGCCTGTTTCTCCCGCAGTTTCCATCCCGTCCAAGGGGAACCCCGGCAAGGGGCTGAGACACCGCATGGACCGCCAATGGGCGGCACCGGCGCGGGAACCCTTCGAACCTGATCCGGGTCGTACCGGCGTAGGGATGGAAGCATAGGGCCCCGTTTGCCCCCGATGTGCCGCCGCACCTTCGTGCCAAGCCCGGATCTCCATTCAACGGGAGGTCCAGATGCCAGATACCACCATTACCGATCCTGAGTTCCGCGTCACCACCGGCCCGCTGCCCGCCAGCCGCAAGGTGCATGTGGCGGGGGAGCGGTTCCCCGATATCCGCGTCGCCATGCGCGAGATCGACCTGTCGCCCAGCGCCAACGAGGCGCCGGTGCGTGTCTATGACCCGTCCGGCCCCTATACCGATCCCGCCGTGCGCACGGATATCCGCCAGGGCTTGGCCGAGTTGCGCCGGTCCTGGGTGGAAGCGCGCGGCGATGTGGAGACCTATGACGGCCGCAGCGTGAAGCCGGAGGATAATGGGCTGCGCGAAGGCCAGGAAAGCCCCGTGCCCCTGTTCAACCGCGCCGGCCGCCGCCCCTTACGCGCCAAGGTCGGGGCAAACGTGTCCCAGCTTCACTATGCCCGCAAAGGCATCATCACGCCGGAGATGGAATATGTCGCCATCCGCGAGAATCTGGGCCGGCAGCGCCGGGCCGAACAGGCGGCGCGTGACGGGGAGGATTTCGGGGCATCCATCCCCGATTACGTGACGCCGGAATTCGTGCGGGACGAGATTGCGCGCGGCCGCGCCATCATCCCCAACAATATCAACCACCCGGAAACCGAACCGATGATCATCGGCCGGAACTTCCTGGTGAAGATCAACGCCAATATCGGCAATTCCGCCGTCACCTCCTCGGTCGCGGACGAGGTGGACAAGCTGGTCTGGGCCATCCGCTGGGGGGCCGACACGGTCATGGACCTGTCCACGGGCCGCAATATCCACACCATCCGGGAATGGATCATCCGCAATTCCCCCGTCCCCATCGGCACCGTCCCTATCTATCAGGCGCTGGAAAAGGTGGATGGCAAGGCGCAGGACCTGACCTGGGAGATTTTCCGCGACACCCTGATCGAACAGGCTGAACAGGGGGTGGATTATTTCACCATCCATGCCGGCGTGCGGCTGGCCCATATCCCGCTGACGGCAAAAAGGGTGACGGGGATCGTCAGCCGGGGTGGGTCCATCATGGCCAAATGGTGCCTGGCCCATCACCAGGAGAACTTCCTCTACACCCACTTCGATGAAATCTGCGAGATCATGAAGGCGTACGATATCGCCTTCTCCCTGGGCGACGGGCTGCGCCCCGGCAGCATTGCCGACGCCAATGACGCCGCCCAGTTCGCGGAGCTGGAGACGCTGGGGGAACTGACCCATATCGCCTGGAAGCATGACGTGCAGGTGATGATCGAAGGGCCGGGCCATGTGCCCATGCACAAGATCAAGGCCAACATGGACAAGCAGCTGAAGGTCTGCGGCGAGGCGCCCTTCTATACGCTGGGGCCGCTGACCACCGATATCGCGCCGGGGTACGACCACATCACCAGCGGTATCGGGGCGGCCATGATCGGCTGGTTCGGCACCTCCATGCTCTGCTACGTCACGCCCAAGGAGCATCTGGGCCTGCCCGACCGCGACGATGTGAAGGTGGGCGTCATCACCTATAAGCTGGCCGCCCATGCCGCCGATCTGGCCAAGGGCCATCCGGGGGCGCAGGAACGCGACGACGCGCTGTCGCGCGCGCGGTTCGAATTCCGCTGGCGCGACCAGTTCAACCTGTCGCTGGACCCCGAAACGGCGGAAAAATACCACGACCAGACCCTGCCGGCGGAAGGCGCCAAGCTGGCGCATTTCTGTTCCATGTGCGGTCCGAAATTCTGTTCCATGAAAATCACGCAGGAAGTGCGGGACTATGCCGCCGCACAGGAGGGGATGGCTTCCATGTCGGCGGCATTCAAGGAGAAGGGCGGGCAGGTCTATCTATCGGACAAGCCCATCCCAGAGGATCATCACTGAACCGGGGGGGGGGGGGGGGGGGGGGGGGGGGGGGG
>NZ_JBMDKJ010000036.1:0-61839 GCF_057809655.1 Niveispirillum sp. FG148 | reverse complement strand
TCGCGGCAGACGCCGCTCTGCGCCTGGGTCCCGGCTTTCGCCGGGATGACGGGAAGAACGGGCTGAAAAGAGGTAACGGGCCTCTTAACTCTGCGCCTCTGGGCCGCAGCATAAGGACGCGCAAAATGGCCCCCCTCACTTCACCACCGACAACCGAAAGCTCATCTCGTGGCGATAGGGCTTGCCCGGGTCCAGGCGCGCGGAGACAAAGCCGGGCTGGTTGGGGGCGTCGGGGAATTTCTGCGGTTCCAGGGCGATGCCGTCGCCCATGCGATAGACATGGCCCTGCTTGCCGATCAGCGTGCCGTCCAGGAAATTGCCCGTGTAAAGCTGCAGGCCCGGTTCGGTGGAAAACACCTCCAGCACGCGGCCGCTGTCCGGGTCCTCCAGCCGCGCCGCCAGCTTGGGCTTGGCCGTCAGCCCGGCATCGATCGCGAAATTATGGTCATAGCCGCGGCCCGCCACGATCTGCGGGTCGCGCCCGTCGCGGATGCCGTCGGAAATGGTCCGTCCCTTGCGGAAATCGAACAGACCGCCATCGACGGGCTTCAGTTCCCCGGTGGGGATCAGCGCGGCATTGACGGGCGTGTAATGGCTGGCCGGCATGGTCAGCCGATGGTTCAGTACACCCAGCGCGCTGCCTTCGCCCGCCAGATTGAAGATGGCATGGTTGGTCATGTTGATGATGGTCGGCTTGTCGGTAGCCGCCTCATAAACAATGGTCAGGTTGTTCTGATCATCCAGCGCATAGGTGGCCTTGGCCTGCACCCGGCCCGGATAGCCCAGGTCACCATCGGGGCTGTCCAGCGTCAGGGTGACCGACGCGGTGGGGCCGTTCTTCACGTCGGTGACGGTCCAGACCTGCTTGTCAAAGCCCTTGCCGCCGCCATGCAGCGAGTTGGTCTTGTCGTTCAGCGGTATTTGATAGGTTTTGCCATCCAGCGTGAAGCGGCCGCCGGCAATGCGGTTGGCATAGCGGCCGACCGTGACGCCGAAATAATTGGGCGTCAGCTCATAGGGGGTCAGATTGTCATGGCCCAGCACGATATCGGCCACCTGCCCCCTGCGGTCCGGCGTCTTCAGCGCCTGCAGCGTCGCGCCATAGGTGATGATGGTGGCGCTGGTGCCGGTGGCATTGGACAGGGTCACCGCCTCCACCTTGGCGCCATTGGACAGGGCGCCGAAGGGCGCACGCGCGGCCGTCGCGGCGGCGGCGTCACCGGCCGTGAACGCCATGCCGGCGCACAGCGCCATGGCCAGGGCGGGTTTCAGCGGCAAGGCGGCGGGACGGCTGGACATTCTCTGGGTTCCTCCGGAAGGGGGCGCATGCGCGGTTGACCGCGTCGGCGGGGCGTTGGTATATACTCATACAAATAACAAACGAAGACGCCAAGAGGGAAAGCACCAAGATGCCTGTCGCCCCCACGCAGACCAGCGCCGCCGCCGCCCAAACCGGCGCTGCGCATCAGAAATCATACACATCCGTGCTGGCCCTGCTGGCGAGCCTGTTTTTCATCTGGGGCTTCATCACCGTCATCAATAATACGCTGCTGCCGCATTTACGCAGTGTTTTCGACCTGACCTATGGCCAGGCGACCCTGATCGAGTCGGTGTGGTTCGTGGCCTATCTGGTGGCGTCGGTGCCGTCGGCCAAGCTGATTGAGCGTGTCGGCTATAAGCGCGCCATGGTCATCGGTCTCTTGACCATGGCCGGCGGGTCGCTGCTGATGATCCCGGCCGCGCGCATCCCTTCTTATGAGGTGACGCTGGTGGCCCTGTTCATCGTGGCGGCGGGCATTGCGCTGCTGCAGGTGGCGGCCAATCCCTATGTCGCGGTCGTCGGCCCGCCGGAAACGGCGTCCTCGCGCCTCAATCTGGTCCAGGCCTGCAATTCGGCCGGCACGACGCTGGCCCCGTTGTTCGGCGGCTATCTGATCCTGGGTCGGTCGACCAGCGGCACGGCAGAGGCCGGCACCACCCTGACGGCGGCCGAACGTCTGGCCGATGCGCAGTCGGTGCAGCTGCCCTATCTGATCGTGGCCGGCGTGCTGCTGGTCCTGGCCGTGGTCATTGCGCGGGCCCATCTGCCCGATATCAGCGCCACGGCGCGCCGGGCCGATGCCGCGGAGCGCAAGAAGCATTCGCTGTGGCGTCACCGCAATCTGGTGTTCGGCATCCCCGCCATCTTCATCTATCTGATTGCGGAAATCGGCGTCGCCAACCTGTTCATCAATTTCATCAGCCAGCCCGACATTGCCAACATCACCCATGAAAAGGCGTCCGGCTATCTGTTCCTGCTCTGGGGCGGGATGATGGTGGGCCGCGTGGGCGGTGGTTACCTGATGCGCTGGATCGCGGCGGAAACGCTGCTGGCCGCGGCCTCCATCGGCGCTTTCGTCGTCATGCTGCTGACCGTGTTCACGGGCGGGACGGTGGCCATGTGGGCGCTGATCGCCGTGGGCCTGTTCCATTCCATCATGTTCCCCACCATCTTCACGCTCGGCATCCGCGGCCTGGGCCCGCTGACCGAAGAAGGGGCCGGCCTGCTGATCATGGCCATCGGCGGCGGCGCGCTCGTCTATTTCCAGGGCCAGTTGGCTGATGCCTATGGCCTGCAATGGTCCTTCCTGCTGACGGCTGTGTGCGAACTGTATGTGCTGTTCTACGCGCTCTGGGGTGCCAAACCCACGGCGGCCATCGCTGTTGAACATCGGCTGGAGGATTGAGGGGGGGGGTGATCTCCCTTCTTCCCCGGCAATCCGCCTCTCCCCGTCATCCTGCCTCTCTCTCCGTCATCCGGCGTCTCTCCCCCGTCATCCCGGCGAAAGCCGGGACCCAGGGGCCAAGCGCCCGACCTTTCGACGGCTTTGATTGACGCTGTGTCAACGGTTCGTCCTGGGGCCCCTGGGTCCCGGCTTTCGCCGGGATGACGGGGAAGGGACGATAAGACGGGCGAAGGGGGCGGCTACCCCACCGCCATGACCTTTCACCCCGGACCCGTCCCATCCGCGTCCGCCCAAGGAGTTCCCATGTCTCAGTCCCTGATCCAGTTCAGCGTCAACGGCACCCGTGGTGTCGCCCTGCTGGATGATGCCGGTGCCCGTATCGTGCCCGGTGCCGCCTCCACCCTGGATCTGGCCCACGCCGCCATTACCGCCGGCCGCACCCTGGCCGGTGAAGCGGCGGCGCGCGGGGCAGGGGATGACCTGGACCTGTCGTCGGTCACCCTGCTGGCCGCCATCGACCATCCCGATCCGGCCCATCTGCTGGTGGCGGGCACGGGCCTGACGCATCTGGGATCGGCGGAGGGCCGGGACAAGATGCACAAGGCGGCCCAGCAGGGCCAGACCGACAGCATGCGCATGTTCCTGATGGGGCTGGAAGGCGGCAAGCCGCCGGCCGGCCAGACGGGCGTGCAGCCTGAATGGTTCTATAAGGGCGACGGCCAGATCCTGGTCGGCCCCGATGCGCCGCTGACCTCTCCCGCCTTCGCGCTGGATGCAGGCGAAGAGCCGGAGATTGCCGGCCTCTACCTGATCGGTGCCGACGGCACGCCGTTCCGCCTGGGCTTTGCGCTGGGCAATGAATTTTCCGACCATGTGACCGAGCGCGGCAATTACCTGTGGCTGGCCCATTCCAAGCTGCGTCAGGCCGCCATCGGCGCCGAACTGCTGCTGGGCGCGTTGCCGGCGCATGTGGAGGGCAAAAGCCGCATCCACCGCGATGGCGCGGTGCTGTGGGAAAAGCCCTTCCTGTCGGGAGAGGCAAACATGTCCCACACGATTGCCAACCTGGAACATCATCATTTCAAGTACGACCTGTTCCGCCGGCCCGGCGACGTGCATGTGCATTTCTTCGGCACGGCCACGCTGTCCTTCAGCGACGGGGTGAAGACGGCACCGGGCGACATCTTCGAAATCGAAGCCGCCCCCTTCCGCCTGCCCGTGCGCAATGAAATCGCCTGGGCGCTGGCGCGGGACGTGACGGTGCGGGCGATTTAGGGTCTGTCTGGTATAAAGTGAAACGGATTGGTTCCCTCAACCGTCACCCCGGTTTGTCACCTATAGGCTAACTTCGTCAATTGCACCTTCCCTGCCTCCCCCGCGAAAGCGGGGGTCCAGGGGTCAAGGGCTCCCAAGCGTTGTTGCCTGTGGCCCCTGGATCCCCGCTTTCGCGGGGAAGGCACGTTATTCCAAGAGGCTAACTTCGCGCCTATGGGCCGCAGCATGGGTGACGGTAGAGAGGCTTCAAGGTCCGTCCAAGACTTCTCCCACCGCCTCACCCGAGAGGAAACCACATGACCAACCGCAATATCCTTCTGGGTCTGGTGGGCCTGGGCACCATCGCCCGCAACCAGCATCTGCCCGCCATCGCTGCCACGCCGGGCATGGAGCTGGCCGCTATTGCCAGCCGCCATGCCGGCCTGCCCGACCTGCCGCATTATCACGACATCGCCGACCTGCTGGCGGCCCAGCCGGACGTGAATGCGGTGACGCTGTGTACCCCGCCACAGGGCCGCTTCGCCCAGGCCGCGGCCGCCCTGAACGCCGGCCGCCATGTCATGCTGGAAAAGCCGCCGGGTGCGTCGGTATCAGAGGTGGTGGCGCTGGCCGCGCTGGCGCGGGAAAAGGGCCTGACCCTGTTCGCCACCTGGCATTCGCGTGAGGCGGCGGCGGTGGAGACGGCGCGCAACATCCTGACCGGCACCAGGGTCCTGTCGGTGGAAATCATCTGGAAGGAGGATGTGCGCCGCTGGCATCCCGGCCAGGAATGGATCTGGCAGCCGGGCGGGTTGGGCGTGTTCGACCCCGGTATCAACGCCCTGTCGATCCTGACCCGCATCATGCCGTCGCCCGTGCATCCGCTGTCGGCCGTGCTGTCCTTTCCCGCCAACAAGCAGGCCCCCATCGCCGCCGACCTGACGCTGGCCACCCGCGACGGCGTGCCCGTAAGCGCGGCCTTCGATTTCCGCCAGACGGGGCCGCAGACCTGGGACATCCGTGTCGAAACGACCGACGGCCCCCTGGTCCTCTCCGATGGCGGCGCCCGGCTCAGCTTTGCCGGCGAACAGCGTCTGGCCGCCCCCGACCATGAATATCGCCGCCTCTACGCCCGCTTCGCCCAGTTGATCGCCGCCGGCCAGTCGGATGTGGACCTGACACCCCTGCAGCTGGTGGCCGACGCCTTCCTGCTGGGCGAACGGGTGGTAGTGGCGGAATTCCACGAGTAGGGAGGGCAGCGATGCAAATCGTGCTGCTCGACAGGTCAGTGTAAGTGGACCATCTCAAACATGGGGATACCGCCCTGGTCGCGCCGATTGAGGCGGACTTGGCGCTTTTAATCACCCCATGGTGACGCGTGTCGCGACATCAAGCTGACAAACTCGAAACGACATCAGCTCACCACCAATTCGGTCTTCCGAACTGAATGGCGCGCTGATGTCACTCGAATATGTGATTGATCGCTTCCGACAGTTCGATCAGCGCAAAACCGCCGCCGAACAGGATGCCGATTTGCGCTACATGTGATCCGCCCAGAGGAAGCTTTTGGGCAAATCTGCTGGACAGCGCCTCAAGGACGACGAGGAGCAGTTCAATCGCGGCAAATATTGATAAGTAGGTCATGGCACACTCCTTCATTAAGGGTGGAATGTGCCGGAAGGAAACTAGATATAGTGTAGGCCTATTTTGTTTCAGTAATAGTGCAAAAATATTGCCATTTTGGGGTTGGGGGCGGGCTCAGTCGCCCTTTAACATTTTTGACGCTTGTTTGTCACATCCCGTGAAATTCTATATCAGCGGTCGAGAAGTATCTCCACGCCGTGTTCACATCCGCCCCTCTCGAAGGACGGAGACAGTCAGTTTTTGACTTGGCAGAAGTCAGGACGACATGGGGTGATCACGTTAACCCAATCCCAGGCCGACTTATGACTTCTTAATCGGCCATCCGCATTCGGAGCGGGCACCCCACCCGCTCCGAACGTCACCCCCCTTACGCCCCCTTGCCCGCGAACAGGCGCACGCCGAAGGACGGGCCGGCGGAGAAGCCGGTTTCCGGTTCGAAGCGGATGCGGACCTTGTCCTTGCCCTTGGTCAGGGCCTCGGGGATGGCGTAATCGCGTTCGAAGAACTCGCCGGGCTTTTCGGCGTTCAGCTCTTCCTTCGCGATCTCCTTACCGTCGACCAGGATGGAGAATTTGCGGCTGCGCTCCTCCCCCCAGTATGTCGCCTGCAGCACCAGCGGCCCGGGCTTCGTCTTCATGGTGAATTCGAAATAGCCGCCCGTGCGGGCGTCGCGGCCGTTGCGGCCGCGATAGGTGACGGGGTAGGAGATCTTGGCGTCCAGGTCGTGGTCGCGCTCGGCCTGCATCTCGCCCAGATGCATCATGTCGGCCGAGCGTTCCTGCAGGTCCTTCAGCCGCGCCTGCTCCGCCTCGAACCGCGCCTGTTCGACTTTCCATTCCGCATCCGTGAAGCGCTTGAAATAGACGGCGGTGTTGCGTTCATGCTGGAAGGTGAAGGGCCGCAGGGTGAGGTCGCCCGGCCGGACAATGCCCTTTGTCTGGAACACCGATGCCTCGCCCGTGGGCTGCATCGCGGCCAGCAGGTCGCTGCCCACCAGCACGGGCGGCAGACCCTTCCAGGTCTCCGTCGCCGGGCCCAGATCGCCGGCCAGGACCAAGGGCCCGTGCAGCAGGGCGACCGTGTTGGGGTCATCCACCGTCGCCTCGATCCGCAGTTTGCGCGGCAGGGTCAGGGCGATGGTGTCGCCGGCCTTGAACGGCCCGGACACGCGGATATAGCCATTGCGCGCGGTGGCATCGGCCGGCTTGCCATTGACAGCGACCGTCGCGCCCGTACACCAGCCCGGCACGCGCAGCATCAAGGCGCCCTTGCCCGCCGGCTTGGTCACCGTGATGGTCACATCGTCGGCGAACGGATAGCGGGTTTCCAGCCGCAGCCCCGGCGTCGACTGGCCGGCGGCCAGCGTGCTGGGGATATAGAGATTGACCGTCACATCCGCGCCGGCCTGCCAATAGATGGATTCACCATGCTTGGCATGGCTTTCCATGCCGCTGCCGACACAGCACCAGAAATCGTCGAACGGCGTGGAAAACTCCCGATGCGTGCCCGACATCAGCGGCACCATATAGGCGAACATGCCCGTCTTCGGGTTCTGGTGCGCCATGATATGGTTCAGATGTGCGCGCTCGTAATAATCGAAATAGCGCGCGTCCGGCGTGCCGGCATAGAGATGCCGGGTCAGCTTCAGCATGTTGTAGGTGTTGCAGCTCTCGCAGGTCTGTTCGGTGATGTGCTTGGACACTGACCGCGGCGTCTGGAAATATTCGCGGTCGGCATTGCCGCCGATGACATAGGAATAATCCCGCGTCACCGTCTCCCAGAAGAAGCTGGCGGCCTTGCCGTGACGCTCCGCGCCCGTGATCTCGTGCAGGCGGGCCAGGCCGATGATCTTGGGAATCTGGGTGTTGGCGTGGATGTTGGGCAGGCTATCGATGCCCTGGCTCAACGGTTCCAGCACCTTGCGGTGATAGATCTTCTCCGCCAGCGCCAGCCAGCGGCGATTGCCCGTGCGCACGTAAAGCTCGGCAAAGCTCTCGTTGATGCCGCCATGTTCGCAGTCCAGCACCTTCTGGATCTGCTCATCATTCAGGCCGGCAAAGACATCGTCGATATAGGCGGCCAGCTTTTCCGCCACGGGGATGCCGTGGTCAAGGTTGCACAGTTCCTGCGCGTCCAGGATGCCGGCGAACATCTTGTGCCAGGTATAAAGCGGGACCCAGCAGCCATTCAGGTCGAACCCGCGCGAGCGGATATCGCCTTTGC
Organism: Niveispirillum sp. FG148; assembly: GCF_057809655.1. Lineage (NCBI taxonomy): Bacteria > Pseudomonadati > Pseudomonadota > Alphaproteobacteria > Rhodospirillales > Azospirillaceae > Niveispirillum > Niveispirillum sp. FG148. Next base: position 53,992 of record NZ_JBMDKJ010000036.1, on the reverse strand, counting down.
GCACCTCGTCGAACACCAGCTTGCCATGTTCGATCTTGTCGCCATTCTTGCGGGTGAAGCCGGCGACGAAACCGTCCGGGCTTTGCGCCTGGCACAGCGCCAGTTCGTCGATGATGTAGGACAGGCGGCGCTTGCATTCCGCATCGCCCGTCTGGGCGTACATCAGCGCCAGCGCCGTCATGTAATGGCCCAGCGTATGGCCCGCGATCGTGTCGCTTTCCCAGCCGCCATAGACCTCGCCCTTCGCCGGCAGCCCCGCCTGCGTGCGGAAATTATGCAGCAGGCGGTCGGGTTCCAGCTTGTGCAGATAGGCCCGGTTCGCTTCCAGCGCCGTCAGGAAGGGCGACGGCAGCAGCCGCACGGACGACAGCGGGAACGGCTCCATTTTCGGCCTCAAGGCACCGGTGAAGGGGGCGGCAAGGACGGGGGTGGTGCCCAGCAACAGGACAGCCGGGGCCGTTCCCAGCAACAGGCGCCTGGACAGGCCGTGCTGGGTTGAACGCGGGTTGGACATGGTTACTTCCCTTCGGCTTGGGCCAGCAGGCTGCGCTTGCGGCCATAGGCGAGATAGATGGCGATACCGATCAGGTTCCAGATGGCAAAGCGGACCAGCGTGCCCGTGGGCAGGCTAATCATGAAATAAAGGCAACCGATGACGGCCAGCGGGGCGACCACCCACACGGCCGGGCACTTGAACAGGCGCGGCAGGTCAGGCCGCGTGCGGCGCAGGACCATGACGCAGACCGACACGGCGATGAACGCCGTCAGGGTGCCGGCATTCGACAGTTCGGCGATCTGGTCCAGGCGGAAGAAGCCGCCGACCAGGGCGACAAAGGCGCCGACGATCAGGGTCAGCTTCACCGGCCCGCGCTTCTGCGCGTCCAGCTTGCTGAGGCTGCGGGGCAGCAGCCCGTCGCGGGCCATGACGAAGAAGACGCGGGTCTGGCCGAACATCATGACCAGGATGACCGACGGCAGGGCGATGATGGCGGCGGCCCCGATGCCAAAGGCGGCCCCCGGATGGCCCAGGCCGCGCAGGATGAAGGCCAGCGGCTCGCCCGAGGCGGCGAACTCGGCAAAGGGCCAGGCGCCGACGGCGCAGGCGGCCACGATCATATAGATGATGGTGCAGACGACCATGGACCCGATGATGCCGATGGTCAGGTCGCGCGTCGGGTTCTTCACTTCTTCGGCCGAAGTCGACACGGCATCGAACCCGAAAAAGGCGAAGAAGACGATGGCGGCCGCCGCCATCACGCCGCGGGCATGGCCGTCAACCGTGTGCGACGCAAAGCCATAGGGCATGAAGGGGCTGAAATTATCGGGCACCAGGGCCGGGGCCGCGATGCCGACAAACACGGCCAGCGCCATGATCTTGATGGCCACCAGGGCGATGTTCAGCGTGGCGCTTTCCTTGGCCCCGCGTGCCAGCATGGCGGTGACGGCCAGCGTAATCAGCACGGCCGGCAGGTTGATGAGCCCGCCCGCATGCGGCCCCGACAGCATCCAGGTCGGCAGATGGATGCCCGCCGATTCCAGCAACCCCACCATATAGCCCGACCAGCCCACGGCGACGGCGGCACAGGTGACGGCATATTCCAGCACCAGGCTCCACCCCACCAGCCAGGCCAAGCCTTCGCCCAGCACCGAATAGGTGTAGGTATAGGCGCTGCCGGCGGCGGGCACGAGCGTCGCCATCTCCGTATAGGTCAAGGCGGCAAAGACGCAGAGGACGCCGCAGGCGGCAAAGGCCAGCACGACAGCCGGGCCGGCGCGTTCCGCCCCGATCCCCGTCAGCGTATAGATGCCCGTGCCGATGATGGCCCCGATGCCAAGCGCGATCAGATGCGGCCAGCTCAGCGTGCGCTTGAGTTGCCGGTCATGATCGACATGCAGTTGGGAATCCAGTGACTTGCGACGACCCCAGAAACTCATTCACTTCGCTCCTGTCCGAATTCAGCGCCGGTTCGCCCGGCATGGTCATGGTTGAAGGGGAACTTGTCCGACTTTTGCGCGACGATTCCAACTGCTGTCGTTTGGGGGGGGGAGGAGGAAGCGTCGGGCACTGCCTGCGGGCCTCGTCCAACAGTGCCTCCCCCGCGAAAGCGGGGGGCCAGGGGGGATAATCACGGCGTCCGGTGCCTTTGGCCCCTGGATCCCCGCTTTCGCGGGGAAGGCACTGTTGGGCCAGGGGGCAAGTTGGCGCCTTCCCCCCCCCTCGCCCTTACTTCCCCCCGGCCGTCTTGATCCAGCCGTCGATGCGCTGTTCAACCATGGTCATGGGCATGGGCCCGTCATTCAGGACCAGGGCGTGGAACTGCTTGATGTCGAATTTCGGCCCCAGCGCCTTTTCGGCCTTGGCCCGCAGTTCCGAAATCTTCAACTGACCGATCTTGTAGCCCAAGGCCTGACCCGGCCAGGCGATGTAGCGGTCCGTCTCGCTCTGGATGTTCTTTTCCGCCAGCGCGCTGTTGTCGCGCAGGCAGCTTGCCGCTTCCTCGCGGCCCATGCCCTTCCAGTGGATGCCCGTATCCATGACCAGACGGCAGGCGCGCCACATCTCCATGGAAAGCTGGCCGAACTTCTCATAGGGCGTGCTGTACATGCCCATATCCTCGACCAGCTGTTCGGAATAGAGCGCCCAGCCTTCGACAAAGGCGGTCACATCGTCCTGGCGGCGGAACTGCGGCACATCCTTCTGTTCCTGGGCCAAGGCGATCTGCAAATGGTGACCGGGCACGCCCTCATGCGCGACCAGGGCCGGCATCTCGTACAGCGGGCGCATGTTCAGGTGCGAGGTGTTAATCATCAACCCGCCGGCCACGCCCTGTTCCGGGCTGCCGGGATTGTAGCGGCCCGACGTGTAGCCCTCCTCGATCTCTGCCGGCACGGGGCGCACGCCATAGGGCAGGCGGGGCAGCAGGCTGAAATATTCGGGCAGCTTGTCGTCGATGCGCTTGGCCAGACGGCTGGCCTTTTCCAGCAATTGTTCGCGCGAGGTGGCGTAGAATTGCGGGTCGGTGCGCAGGAAGGCCAGGAATTCCTTGAAATCACCCTTGAAGCCCGTCTGCTTGATGGTCTTGTCCATCTCCGCCCGGATGCGGGTGATCTCCGACCGGCCCAGATCATAGATCTGGTCGGGGGTCATGGTCGTCGTCGTCTCCCGCTTCACGCGGTAGGCGTAATAGTCCTTGCCATTGGGCAGGGACGACGCGCCCAGCGTGGGTCGCGACTTCGGCAGATATTCCTTGGCGAAGAAATCGACCAGCGCCAGTTCCGCCGGCTTCACCTTGGTCTTCACGATCTCCAGCCCGCGCTTCAGGTACGCCTCGCGGTCGGCGGCGGGGATGGTGGCGGGAAGCTGCTTCAGCGGGGCCAGAAGGGCATTATCCTCCGGCTTCACCTCGGCCAGCACCTTGGTCATGCGCACGGCCGTTTCCGCGATCAGGCGCGGCTGCACGAAGCCCGTCTTCAGGCCCCGGCGCATATTGGCGATCTCGGTCTCGTAATAGCCCGGAAGCCCGGCCATGCGCACCAGATAGGCCTCCACCTCCGCCGCATTGTGCAGGCGGGTGCCGTCGGCGATATAGCCGGGCACGCTGAAAAAGCCGCTGTCATTGCTGAAGGGGATGCGCTCCTCGTCAAACTTGGCCCCTTCCAGGTCCAGGGTCACGCGGCGCAGCAGCAGGGCATGGTTCAGCGCATCCTGGCCCGTCAGGCCGGCGGCAGGGATGGCGTTCAACCGGTCGCGGAACTGGGCGATGGCGCGCTGCCGGTCGGCCACCGCCTTGGGGCTGTCATCGGGCCAGCGCTTGGCGGCTTCCAGATCGCCGCGCTGTCCGGCGCCGATCGGATCGGCCTGGTTCAGGAAGCTGTCATAGTCGGACAGGGTGGCGCGCAGGTCGTCAACCGGGGTGGCCAGGGCGCTGGTCGCGCACAGCAGGGCCAGGCTGATGCCGGTGCCAAGGGCCAGCATGCGGCTGCGCAGACGGCCGGAAGCGGTGGGGATGCGGGGATTGCTCATCAGATCTTCTTTCCCGTTTTATAGGGTTTGTCAGGCTTAGGGGGAATGGGGCTGGCTCTTGCTTGCGTCACGCCGGCTAAGGCCCATAGGCGCTAAGTTAGTCCCTTGGAATGAGGTGCCTTCCCCGCGAAAGCGGGGATCCAGGGGCCACAAGCAACCAGGCTTCAGTGCCCTTGGCCCCTGGACCCCCGCTTTCGCGGGGGAGGCAAGGAAGGTGCAATTGACTACCTTAGCGCTCATGGGCCTTCCCTGGGATGACGGTAGAAGAGGCTTCGAGGTTCATCTGACAGACACTAGGGTTTAAGGCGGGCGATATAGGCATGGACGCGGGCATCCAGCATGTCCAGCGGCAGGGCGCCGCCCGACAGGACCAGATCATGGAAGGCGCGCAGGTCAAACCGGGGGCCCAGGGCCGCCTCGGCTTCCCGCCGCAGGGAGACGATCTTCATCTCCCCCAGTTTGTAGGCCAGCGCCTGGCCGGGCCAGCCGATATAGCGGTCGGTCTCGCGATAGGCGCCTTCGGTCGACATGGCGGTGTTTTCCAGCAGGCAGGCGGCCGCCTGATCGCGGGTCCAGCCCATGGCATGCACGCCCGTATCCATCACCAGCCGGCAGGCGCGCCACATTTCCATGGACAGGCGGCCCATATGTTCGGGCACGGACTGGTAGATGCCCATCTCCACCCCCAGCCGTTCGCTGTACAGCGCCCAGCCTTCGACAAAGGCGGTCACATCATCCAGGCGGCGGTAATCGGGCAGGGTGGTATTTTCCTGGGCCAGGGCGATCTGCAGATGGTGGCCCGGCACCCCTTCATGCAGCAGCCAGGCGGGCAGGGCCGCCAGATCATTGCCGGCCCCGCCGCCATAGACCACGGCCCCGGCCACGCCCGCTTCCGGGCTGCCCGGCAGATATCCAGACGAAATGCTGTCCAGACCCGGCGGCTTCTGCCGGATGCCATAGGGCAGGCGCGGCAGCAGACCGAAATAGCGGGGCAGCAGATAGTCGGTGCGTTTGCCGATCTCCGCCGCGCGTTCGGCATAGGCCTGGGTGCTGGCGGCCCGCAGCGCCGGATCGGCCCGCATGGACAGAAGATAGTCGCGCACGCCCTGATGGATGCCATTATCGGCCAGCAGCTTTTCCATTTCCGCCCGGATGCGGGCGATTTCCGTCTTGCCCTGGGCGTGGATGGAGGCGGCGTCCAGGGGCAGGGTGGTGAAGCGGCGGATCAGAAAGGCGTAATAGCGCCCCTGGTCCAGCGTGCCGGCGCCCAGGGCGGCCCGCGCCTTCGGCCGGTATTCCTTCTCCAGGAAGCCGGCCGCCGCCGCCTGGGCCGGGCGCACCTTCTGCGTGATCAGGGCAATGGCCCGGTCGCGCAGCGCCTGGCGCCGGGCCGCGTCCACCGTGGCCGGCAGCGTGTCGAACGGGATCAGCAGGGCGCTTTTGTCGGCCGGCTCGCGCGACAGCTCGCGCAGGACCTTCACGGCCTTGTCCACCGTCTGGCCCGTCTGGGTGAAACGGTCCTTCACGCCCCGGCGCATATTGGTGATGGCATTGTCGAAATAGCCGGGTACCGACGCGATGCGGGTGATCCAGGCTTCCGCTGCCGCCTCACCCGACAGGACGGTCATGGCCGCCTGCGTTTCCGGCACGGTATAGAAGCCCTCGCCATCGACGAAGGGGATGCGTTCCTCCCCGAATTGAATGGCGTCCAGCGCGATGGAAACCTGACGCGCCATGATGGCACGGCTCAACGCGTCCTGTTCGGACAGGTCCGCGGCGGGCACCGCCTCCAGCCGTTTCTGGAAGACCTCCAGGGCGGCGCGCCTTGCCTGGATGGCGGCGGGGCTGTCATCGGGCCAGCGGGAAGCGGCGGCCAGATCGCCGCGCTGCCCGGCCGTGACCGGGTCAATATCCGAAAGGAAACGGCTGTAATCGGCCGACAGGCCGGACCAGTCCGCCGCCCCGGCCAGGGCTGCCGGCGACAGGACCAGAGCGGTCGTCAGCAGCAGGGCCTGCAGGCCCCGGGGAACGACACGCCGCAACATCTTCACCACGCCACTTTCCTTCCATGCCGGATCAGGATGGGGCCACGCCAAGGCGGGCAGTGATTTCGTATACTTTAGACGAATATTCGGGGATCGCAACAGGGAATGCCGCCGGACCCTGTTTCCGCAGGCAACCATACCGTGACCGGCACCCGCCCCCTGGGGACGGCCGGTTGCCTGCCGCAGCGCGAAAGAGCCATTGAAATGGATTGACAAGGCTGCGGCATCCCTCTGAAGTTGGACCCGGTGTCGCCCGAGTGGACCAGAATGAGCATCATTGTCAGAACGCTTTCCGACCAGACCTACGACGTGGTGAAACGCCATATCCTGACCGGGAAGATGGCGCCGGGCACGCCTGTGCGTCAGGACGTGATCGCCAATGAACTGGGCGTCAGCAAGATCCCCCTGCGCGAGGCCCTGGGGCGCCTGGAACAGGATGGTCTGCTGACCTCCTATCCCAATCGCGGTTATGTCGTGCGCCCGCTGTCGGCGGCGGAAGCCACGGAAGTCTTCGCGCTGCGCCTGCGGCTGGAACCGTTCGCCACGGCCGACGGCGCCCGCAATGCCGGCGACGAAGACCGCAAGGCGGCCGAACTGGCTCTGACCACCCTGGAACAGCAGCAGGACATTGCCGACGGCACCGACCATGTCACCGGCAACCGCCTGTTCCACCTGACCCTGATCCGCCCGGCCGGACCCGTGACCTATACCCTGCTGAAGCGGCTGCACATCCTGTCCGAACGCTATGTCCGCGTGCATCTGGCCCCACAGGGGCGGGAGGAACGGGCACGGCGCGAACATCGCCAGATCCTGCAAGCCTGGCTGGCCCGCGACGGCGCCCAGGTCGAAACCCTGACCGCCCTCCATATCGGCGCCACCCTGGATGATCTGAAGGAACAGCTGGAAGGGTGAGGGGGGTGCCTCGGTTACGACCGGCAGGCGCCAACTTAACCAGTTGCGTTTCCCTGCCTCCCCCGCGAAAGCGGGGGTCCAGGGGCCACAAGAAAAACCTCTACGCTGCCTTGACCTGAGCTGCTGCTGCGTCGGGCGCTTGGCCCCTGGACCCCCGCTTTCGCGGGGGAGGCACCTTTGCTCCAGGGGGATATGTCAGCGCCCCGTTACCATGCCGGGATGGCACAAGTTCCCCTGACCACCTGACGGCTATTGCCCCAGCCGAAAAAGGCGCCCTGTCCGGCGAACCGGACAGGGCAGGCTGAGGACGTCCCAAGCGGGACGGGGGTGAAATCAGAAGTCCAGCGACAGGCCGACAAACATGTTCATGCCCAGCGGGTCGTAGACACCCGGATAGGTATTGCCATTGCCAAACGAGCTGAGCAGGCCGGCGGCGATGGCCGGCGGCGCCTTGTCGAAGATGTTGTTGATGCCGGCGCGCAGCTTCAGCCCGTCGGTCACCGTCATCGAACCGGCCAGATCGAAATAGCTGTAGGCGCCGATCTTGCCGTTGATATTGACCTTGTCGCCCGCCAGGAACTGATTGTCCGTGTTGGTTGACAGCGTGACCGACCCGAAATAGCGCCAGTTGACGGACAGGCTGGCATCCATCCACGGCATCTGCCAGGTGGTGCGCAACTGGTGACGCCAGGTCGGGTTGGGCTGACCGCAGGTCGGACCGAACAGGCCCTTGCAGTCATAGGAACCCAGGCCCGGCAGCTGTTCCGTCTCGCGGCTCAGCAGATAGGTGCCGACCAGACCGATATCGATGCGGCCCATGTCTTCCTTGATCACGTCTTCCAGGTCGAAGGCGTAATTGGCCTGGATGTCCAGGCCGTCGGTGCGCAGGAAGCCCGTGTTCTGGTTCGTCGATACGATATAGCCATTGTTGCCGAACAGGACGCCGATGGCCGGATCGCGGTGGAACAGGTTGCAGAAGAACGGGTTGCCCGTCTGGATGCACTGGTTGATGACGGTCTGCGCGTCCACCGACCCGATATAGTCCTTGATGTTGATATGGAAGTAATCAACCGTCAGGGAGAAGCCGCGGATGAATTCCGGCGTCAGCACGACGCCGGCCGTATAGGTATCGGCCTCTTCCGGCTTCAGCAGCGGGTTGCCGCCACCCTGGGCCACGCAGGTATCGGCCGGGCATTCCGGGATGTGGCCATACTGGGCCGCCGTCACGCCCGACTTCTGGCAGGCGGCCAGCGAGGCGGTGGGATTGGCGCCGGAGCAGGGGTCCTGGCCCGACACATTGCCCAGGGCCTGCTGGGCATACAGTTCGCTGATATTGGCGGCACGGACGGCGCGATTGTACGAACCGCGCAGGCGCATGTCACCCGTCGGCGCATATTGCAGTTCGGTCTTGTAGGTCTTCGTCCACTCGTCGGCATTGGAATAGCGCGACATGCGGTAGCCGCCATTCAGCGACAGCTCCTTGACGAATTCCTTGTCCTGGACCAGCGGCACCTGCAATTCGCCGTAGAATTCCTCGACATTCAGCTTGCCGTTATTGGGCTTGGTGCCGCCGGCCTGGGCCAGGGCATCGGCCTGGAAGTCCAGCGTCTCGTCCCGGTGTTCGGCGCCGAACGCCACGGCAAGGCCGTCATCGGCCAGCGGGCTCTGCAGCCCGTAATCGCCCAGCTGACCCGTCACGCCGCCGCTGAACACGCGTTCGGTCTGCACGCCGCGGGTATAGGTGGGGGCGTAGAGATATTCGTAACCGGCCTGGGAGATGCCGTTATACTTGAACACGTCGATCGGCACGCAGGACGGGTCGGTGCCATTGACCTTGGACACGCAGGTCGGCACGCCGTTGACATTGACGACCTGCAGGGCCCTCTGGGCCTTGGCATTGTCGACATTGTTCTTATAGCTCTCTTCCAGGCGGATGCTGGAATAGAGGAAGTTGGTGTCATAGGTCCAGTTGTCGCCCAGCTTGCCGCGCACGCCGCTGCTGACGCGATAGGCCGTATGGCGCAGGTCGTCGCGGCGCGGCTGGCTGCCGGGGCCGGTCAGACGATAACCGATGAAGGTGTCCTGGTTGGTGGCGGTGCCGGCGGCGGAACCGCACAGCATCTGCGCCTGGGCCGCCGACATCAGCGGGTTGTTGCAGTTGATCTGGAACACCGTGCCCTGGAACAGGGCCGACGGGGCCGCCTGGGAATAGGTATGGTCGTCCATGAACATGAACGAGCCATAGAGTTCCACTTCCGGCAGCAGCTCATAATGGCCATTGGCGCCGGCCGTCACGCGGCTGTCGGACCGCTGCTGGTAATTGGTGGGCGCGTAATTATAGGCGAAGGAACTGTCATACGGCACCCAGGTCTTGTTGCCGTCCTTGGTGTTGTTCAGCGTCTTGCCGGAATTAGGGCCGGTCAGCAGGGTGAACAGACCGTATGAATTGTTCGAAGACCCGCCGCAGACCAGGGCGTCCGGACCATCCAGGTTCAGGGCGCAGGCCGAATAATCGCGGCTGTCCTGGGTGACGGGCTTGGCCTCGCGGTAACCGGCATAGAAGGTGACATTGCCCTTCTTGTCGTCGGAATTGAAGCCCATCGCGACATTGACGTCCTTCTTGGCGCCGTCCCAGACGCTCTTGGGCGCCAGGTCGAAGCCCTTCTTCGTCATCAGCGAGCGGACATAGTCATTGTCGTTGCGCGTATGGTTGATGGAATACTGCATGTCGGCGTGAACGCCGTCCAGGTTCTTGCGCATGATGAAGTTCACAACGCCGGAAATGGCGTCGGAGCCATACACGGCCGAGGCACCGCCCGACACGACATCCACACGCTCGATCATGGCGCTGGGGATGAAATTGATGTCGGCGGTTTCCGGCGGCAGCATGCGCTGACCGTCGATCAGCACCAGATTGCGCACCGAACCCAGATTGCGCAGGTTGACGCGCGCCGTGCCATCCGACCCGTTCGACACATTGTCATTGGCGTCGGCCGTGAATTGCGGCAGGCGGTTCAGCAGGCTTTCCGCACTGGTCACGCCGGAGAACTTGATCTCCTCCTGGTTGACGGCGGTCAGCGGGCTGGCCGTCTGCAGGTTCGGCGCCTTGATGCGGGTGCCGGTAACGACGATTTCCGCCAGTTCAGCATCCTGGGCCAGGGCCGCCGGGGCGACCATACCGGCCAGGGCGATGGCCGTGCCGGCCAGCAGGCCAAATTTGTTCATTACGCGTGTCATTGATTGTTCTCCCTCAACAAGCGCTCCCCGTTTCGCGCCTGTTTCGGAAAATCCCTGAAGCGAGGCCGTATGTCAAATATCTTATACGATATATGGTCGTATTGTAGGAGTTATGTGACATGAGGGTCGCACCCCCTCACCCAAGCCTGTGGAGCGAGGGACGTTAAGTCGCAGAGAATAAAGAAGAAAGACGGCAAGCGTAGCTGCGGCCCCCAGCATCGGCGGTGATGGCGTACCGATGATGGCGTCGGGCCATGATTAAGTCAGACAATCTGTAATGTGGCGACGGTTGCCGCCGGAGGTCGCCTATAGGCGCTCAGTTAGGGTCTGTCAGGTTTACATTGAAGCAATCCCCACCGTCACCCCGGCCTTCGCCGGGGTGACGGTGGGGAGGCCCAAACCGATTCTATTTAAGCCGGACAAACTCCAAGAAAGATTTCGCCTTCCCGGCGACAAGCCGGGAAGGCGAAGAGGATGCTTCAGGATCAAACCTCACCCACCCGACACCGCGTTCAACCGCCGGCCCAGACGGCGCACAACCAGCCCCAGCAGCAGGATAGCCAGGCCTGCGCCGACCGTGACCAGCCCTGCCTGCTGATAGACCTGGGCATAGCGGTCCAGCCGGTCGGCCGGGTTCATGGCGGCATCGGCCACCGTGGCCCGGCTGATCAGGCCCGACAGTTTCTGGGCATAGGCGGTACAGAGGAACCACAGGCCCAGCATGGTGCCGGTGATGGCGGGCGGCGACAGGCGGGTGATGGCGGACAGGCCGATGGGCGACAGGAACAACTCGCCGCTGGCCTGCATCAGATAAAGCGCGATCAGCCACAGCAGGCCCAGATGCTGACCATCGGGCAACAGCGCGATGCCCAGCACCAGCACCAGGAAGCTGGCCCCCATCTGCATGCCGCCCAGACCCGACAGCGTGACCGGATGCGGCGACAGCCCGCGCCGGTCCAGCAGCCGCCACAGTCCGGCCACGGGCAGGGACAGCAGCATGACAAAGGCGAAGGGCAGGAATTGCAGCGACGGGGCGGGCACTTCCAGGCCCCAAAGGTGCAGGTCCACCCATTCGGCCGTGAACATGTTCAGTGATCCCGGGCTCTGCCCCAGCAGGGTCCAGAACAGCACCGACCCCAGCATCAGCAGGACCAGCACCAGCAGATCCAGCCGCTGCGCCGCGTTCAGCGTGCGCGCCTGCCACAGCACATACAGCACGGCTGACAGGGCGGCCGCATCCAGCAGCCGTTCGACGACGGCCGGGCTGTCCAGCAGCGCCCAGCAGGCCCCGGCCAGCAGCGCCCCGGCGGCCATGGCGGCCAGTCCCGGCCGGGCCAATGTCCGCGTCGGTGCCGGTGCCGGCACCCGCTTGCCGGCCCGCATCAGCAGCAGGGCCACCACCATGCCCAGCCCCGCCGCCCCGAAACCGGGTTCCCAGCCATAACGGAAGGCCAGCCAGCCGCAGACCAGGCTGCCCAGCAGCCCGCCGGCATTGATGCCCATATAGAATAGAGTGAAGCCCTGGTTACGCAGGGCCGCGCCCTGGCCATACAGTGCGCCGACCAGGGCAGAGATATTGGGTTTTAGAAAGCCCACCCCGGCCGCGACCAGGGCCAGGGCCAGATGGAACAGCACTTGTCCCGACCGGTCGTCACCGCGTTCCAGCCGCCCGCGCAGCACCTGTTCGGTCCCATCGGGCCCGCGCAGGCGCAGTTCCTGCTGATCGCTGCCGGCCACCGGGTCCACGGACAGAACGGGCACCGACCCCTCGGCCAGACGGATGACCCGGCCCGCCGCCCCTTCCTGGGGATAAAGCAGCGGCCGTTCCAGGGTCAGGTGCTGCCCGTCATCGGTGACCAGCATTTCGCTGGTCTGGTGCGGCATGAAACCCATCAGCCCATGGCCCAGCATCAGCATGGTCAGGCCGGCAATGACGGTCCGTTTGGCCCCCAGCCAATGATCGGCCAGATGACCGCCGATCAGCGGGCACATATAGACCAGCGCCGCGAAGGCCGCGAGATAGCGGTACGCCTCTTCCCGCGGCAGGGCCAGATGCCAGGTCAGAAAGAAGATCAGGTTGGCCTGCAGCCCGTAATAGGAGAAGCGCTCCCAGAACTCCACGCCGGCCAGGATGGCCAGTTCACGCGGATGCCGGCGTTCGGCGCCGTTCCCCTCACGCTGCATCTGTGTGCTTCCCCTGCGCCGGTACTTTTGATTTTAGTATACGATAGACGATCAGGCGGCAAGGGTTCCCGTGCGCCTCAACTGCCCCCGGTGTTTTTCTTGCCCTTCTTTTTCTTCTTGCTGACCGCCAGCCCCATCTCCTCGTCCGGCTGGTAATGCAGGTCGATATCGGAGGTGATGGGCTTTCCGGTCGCCCGGTCCACGGCCGGCTTCGTGATGGCGTCGGTAAGCTTGGCATTGACCAGACCGACATTGCTGAGATTGACGATGGAATTGATCAGCCCGGTGCTGGTGGGCGTCGTGGTCCCATTCTTGATATGCGGGTCGCTGGAATTGCCGATCAATGAATTGATTTCCGAAAATCCGAATTTCAGGTTCAAATCGGACAAGGAAAGCTCGTTGGAAATATTACCCAGATTGGCCGCCGTCTCCCGCAGGATTTTTGCCTTGGGATTATCGTGCAACAGCAGGGCCGACTGTTTGATCGTCTGCAGGTGTCCATCGGGGTTTTCCGTCCCAAAGGCTTTGAAGAAGCCATGCACCGCCTTGGACTTGTCTTCGTCCAACGCCGTGTCGACATCGGGGCTTTTGGACAGGCGGGCCGTCATCTCATAAAGCAGGCGGGTGATCTGGCTGTCAGCAATCTTGTGATTGCGGGAAATGGCCACCGTCTCGCCTGTGCTTTTATCCACATAGGTCAGCTTCGGCACCTTCCCGCCGTCGACATACTGATCCTTGATCAGCTTGGCGGCTTGCGTCTTCGACGCCACCTTTGACTGAAGCATCTTTTTGGTGATCTTTTCGCCCATATTGGGGCGCACGCGTTCCTGGTACAGTTTTTTGCCCAGGTCTGTCATGGCGCCCAGGCTGTCAGGCTGGAAATCGATCTGCTGTTCGTATTTGCTGCGGTCGATGTGAAAGCCGCCTTTCCGGTTCCTGGATCCGGATATTTTGCATTTCCCGACACTGTTGGCATTGCTTGCGCGGGTCCGGCCCTTCCATGGCTGGACCGCATCCACCTTGGTTTCCTCCTGGTCGCTGTCTTCATCCTCTGCCTCATCCACCATGGCGGACGGCTGGGGACTGCTCAATTTGCTGCTCACGACCTTCTTGGTGCGGGGCTCATAGGCGTCTTCGTCCCGCTTCCGGCTGGCGCTGTCCACCGTCAGGATGGGGCGTATGGTGGGGCCCTTGGCGGTGGAACTGCCGCTGGTGCGTTTGCCAAGAACGGACTGGTCAGTCTTGGTGGACCGGAGCGAGTAATCCCTCATGGCGGACAGCGCTGTTCCAGATAAATCCTGTGGTTTAAATAATCATAATACCATGCAGCAAGGAAGTGCATTCCGCAGTGCCGGCCGCCGGCCTTGCATCACATTCCCGTCCGCCGCTTCAGCCCGTCCAGGATATGGCGGGCCAGGCCTTCATAATCGCCGTCGAAATGGTGGCCGCCTTCGGTGGTGATGACTTCCACCCCCTGGGCGGTCAGGGCGGGGCAGACCGACTCCTCATCATCCTTGCCGTCGAAACATTGCAGCAGCTTCGGGTCGATCCGGTCCAGCTGGGGCCGTGTCGGCTGGGCGTTCTCATTCCCGCTGTCCAGGAATTCACCCACCGTGACCTCGAAATTGGCGTTGCCGCCCATGGCCAGCAGCGACATCTGGACGACAGAAGCCTGATCCTCCGCCGGCAGTTCATTGTAGAGCGCGGGCAGCACGTCGGCCCCGAAGGAGTATCCCACCAGCACCACCTTCTCCACCTGCCAGGTCTTCCGGTAATGGCGGATCAGACGCGACAGATCGACGGCGGCCTCCTTGGGCGCACGCCAGGTCCAGAAATAGCGCAGCATGTCCACCCCCACGGCGGGCATGCCGCTTTGCTGGAGATATCCCGCGATATCCTTGTCGATGTCGCGCCAGCCGCCATCCCCGGAATAGACGATGGCCACGGCCCCGTGCGCGGGCTGGGTCGGCAGTTCCACGACGGGCAGATCGCTGATGCCATCCTCCCCGTCATTTTCCGGCCGGTCGACCTTGGCCTGGCGCACCAGTTCGGCAACCAGCGCGTCGCCCGGCGACACGCCGCCGGGCTTCAGCAGGGTGACCGGCACGCCATGGCCGGCCGCGTCCTCATTGCACAAGGGGAAGGGCAGGGGCGGCAGGGGCTGCGGGTCCATGGCGACGGCCCCGCCCAGCACGGCCGGCGCGGCCGTATTGGCGATGCGCCGCGCCAGTTCCCCGCCCGGACCGATACCGGACAGGATCGGCAGATCATAACGGGGCAGGCCCAGCCCCTTCTGGGCGGCCTGTGACACGGCCTGCACGGCCCAGTGCGGGTCGATGCAGGGGCCTTCCGCCCTGGCCAGACCGGCCAGCGCCTGCCGCAGGTCGATGCCGACCACGGTGACCCCGCGCGACGACAGGCGCCAGGCCATGCGCCGGAACTGGGCATCGAACCCGTCAGCGCCGGAGAACAGCACCGTCGTCGCCCGGCTTTTGTTGGCGCGGGCCGCCACCAGCCGCGGCGTGCCCAGCAGTGGGTCCTGGTCCATCGTCACGGCCGGTGCTGGCAGGTCGTAGCGATGGATGATGGTTGCCACGCCGGCCAGACCCGCCAGCAGGACCAGCAGACCCGTCATGATAAGGCTGTGACGCTTCATTTGCCCACCACTCCCCACAGGCCGCCACTGATCAGCACGGTGATGTCGGCCAGCGCCAGCATCGGGTTGATGCCGCCCGGCACGGCCATGTACCGCGCCTCCCATTCCGGCCCGAATTTCGACTTGAAGGCGCGCAGGCCGCTGAAATTATAGAACCGGTCGCCATGGTCATAGACGGCGCGGCCCACCTGCTGCCACAGGCCGACGGCGCTGGAAGACAGGCCCGACAGGGGCGCCATGCCCAGGTTGAAACGGCCATAGCCTTCGGCCTTGAAATGCAGCATCAGGCGCAGCAGCAGATATTCCATGGCCATGGCGGGAGCGGCGGTGGAAAAGCGCATCAGATCGATGCTGGCTTCATCCTTGCGGTCCGTCAGCATCAGGCTGGCAAAGGCCACGATCCGTCCATCCCGGCGCAGCACGCCCACGGGCCGGGCACTCAGGTAATCCGGCACGAACGCCCCCAGGGAGAAACGCTTCTCCCGGACATTATGCGCGTCCAGCCAATCGTCGGAGACGGTGCGCAGGGCGTCCAGCGTCTCCGGCACCCGTTCGGCCGGGATCAGTTCGAACACCAGCCCGTCGCGTTCGCAGCGGTTGCAGGCATTGCGCAGATTGCCGCGCCTGGACCCTTTCAGGTCGAAGCCGGCCAGATCGATATGCGCCTCCTCCCCCAGCTTGAAGGCGACCAGGCCGGCATCGGCATAAAGCGCCAGATTCTCCGGCGCCACCTGATAGAAAACGGCCCGGCCGCCCGAGGCGCGGGCCATTTCCACCAGCCGCCAGATCAGTGGCGCCCAGGCCTCCACCGGCCCCACGGGATCGAACAGGGCGATCCAGGACCGCCCCTGGCGCGCATACATGATGAAGGCGTCGCCATCGTCGGAGAACAGCAGATGCTTGTCGCCCAGCAGCGCCAGCTGGGCCGAGGTGCGACCTTGCGCGTCGATGATGGCGCGGGCGCGGGCGAGCGCGGCGGCATCGGGCGGGCCTTCCACCCTCTGCGCGGCAGGACGCAGCAGCACCCAGGCCGCTCCGAATCCCGCCAGCAGCGTAATGCCCAGCAGGGCCCGCAGGCCGCGCGGCGCCTCTTCGGAAAATTCGAACTGCCACCACAACTCGTGCGCATATTCCACGTCCTTGTAGACGAAGAACAGGATGGCGGCCGCCGCGATCAGCAGCAGGCCCACCGCCACCAGCCAGCGCCCACTCAACGCCTGATGCAGCAGGCTGGCGCGGCGGGTGAATTCCTTGTGCGTGATCAGCAGCAGCGACAGCAGCACGGCCAGCAGCGCCACCTCGGTCAGGGCCAGCGCCTTGGCGAAGGCCAGGGCGATGGCGGCGGTCAGGATGGTGACGGCCGCCCACCAGGCCCCGTCCAGCCGGTAGGTGATGCCGCGCGCCACCACGAACAGCAGCAGCCCCAGCACCGATGACAGGAAATGCGCCCCTTCCACCAGCGGCAGCGGCAGCCAGTCGGCCAGCAGGTCCAGCCGGCCTTCATCGGCCGGGGTGACGCCGGAAAAGACCAGCATCATGGACAGGATCAGGGTCAGCGCCCCCAGCACGGGCGGGGCCAGGCGCGTACCGACCTGCACCACCCGGCTTTCCGCCAGCAATTGCGCGGCCCGGCGTGTTTCCAGCAGCGCCACCAGCAGACCTGCCAGCAGCAGCGGCACGACATGATAGATGACGCGGTAGAGCAGCAGCGCGCCCAGCACCTGTTCGGTATCGGCTCGCCCGCCCAGGGCGGCGATCACCACCGTTTCGAACACGCCCAGACCAGCCGGCACATGGGACAGCACACCCAGGCCCACGGCCACGGCATAGATGGCGATGAAGCCCGGCAGGGTGATGTCGGTCGATGGCAGCAGCACCCAGAGCGTGGCGCCGGCCGCCGCGATATCGGCCAAGGTGGCGGCATATTGGGTCAGCAGCAGATGCGGGCGCGGCAGGTCCACCCGCCAGCGGCCCACCGGCACGCTGTCATGTTTGCGGGCCAGCAGCACCAGCAGGACGAGCGCCGCCACGCCGATGGCCCCCGTGCCATGGGCCAGCCATGCCGGCAGGCCCAGCCCCGTCACATCGCCGGCCACCAGCAGGCCCAGCGCCGTGGTGCCGGCCACGCCGATGCCGAAGGTGGCGGTGACAAAGCCGACGATGCGGGCCACATCCTCCGGCTCGATCCCGTGCGGCGTATAGAAGCGGTAGCGGATGGCCCCCGCCGTCAGTGGCCCGAACCCCACCGTATTGCCGACGGCATAGGCGCAGAAAGACGTGAGGCCGATGACCGGATAGGGCACGCGTGCGCCGACATAGGCCAGTGCTGACCAGTCATAAAGCGTCAGCGCCAGGAACGACAGTGCGGTGCAGCCCAGTGCGACGGCGATGGCCCAGCCCGGCGTGTCACGCAGCGCATCGACCACTTCCTGATACGAAATCTCGGCGGCCAGATGCGACAGGGCGGTCCAGGCCAGGGCCGCCACAGCCAGGATGATGGCGCCCGTCAGGCCGCCCTTCACCCATCCGCGCCAGCGCGCGGGCGTTTCCGTCGGCATCAAACTCTGCGTCATGGTCGTTCAATCCACCCGCACAACCGCCATTCCAATGTCGGGGCGGCCCCTTCTTTCAACCTTGTCATCGACCAAGATCATAGAGGCGGCAAGTGACTTCTGTGTCATCCTGTCCCGGTCTGTAACAACATGGGACATGTGTCGTGCCCGATATCGCCCCGCATAAGGCCACGAACAATCTCGACGCCTTCTGGATGCCGTTCACGGCCAACCGGCAGTTCAAGCAGGCCCCGCGCCAGTTCGTCGGCGCCAGCGGCATGTATTACCGCACAGATGATGGCCGCCAGGTGCTGGACGGCACCGCGGGCCTGTGGTGCGTGAATGCCGGCCATTGCCGGCCGGAAATCACCCGCGCCATCCAGGCCCAGGCGGCGGAGATGGACTATGCCCCCGCCTTCCAGATGGGCCATCCCGGCGCGTTTGAGCTGGCCTCGCAACTGACAGCCCTGCTGCCGGCCGGGCTGGACCATGTGTTCTTCACCAATTCCGGGTCGGAATCGGTCGATACCGCCCTGAAGGTGGCCCTGGCCTATCACCGCGCGCGCGGTGAGGGGCAGCGCACCCGCTTCATCGGGCGCGAACGCGGCTATCACGGGGTCGGGTTCGGCGGCATCTCCGTCGGCGGCATCGTCACCAACCGCAAGGCCTTCGGCGCGATGCTGCCGGGCGTGGACCATCTGCCCCACACCTATGACCGGGCGCATCAGGCCTTCACCCGTGGCCAGCCGGAATGGGGTGCGCATCTGGCGGACGAGCTGGAACGCATCGTCGCCCTGCATGATGCCAGCACCATCGCCGCCGTCATCGTGGAACCGGTGGCCTGTTCCACGGGCGTGCTGGTCCCGCCCAAGGGGTACCTGGAAAAGCTGCGCGCCATCTGTGACAAGCATGGCCTGCTGCTGATCTTTGATGAGGTCATTACCGGCTTCGGCCGCCTGGGCACGCCGTTCGCCACCGATTATTTCGGCGTCGTGCCCGATATCATCACGGCGGCCAAGGGCCTGACCAACGCCACCGTGCCCATGGGGGCCGTGTTCTTCCAGAAGAAGATCTACGACGCCTTCATGACCGGCCCCGACCATATGATCGAGCTGTTTCACGGCTACACCTATTCGGGCCACCCGCTGGCCGCCGCTGCCGGTCTGGCGACGCTGAAGGTCTATCAGGATGAAGGGCTGCTGACGCGCGCAGCGGACCTGGATGGCTATTGGACGGATGCGGTGCATTCGCTGAAGGATGCGCGCCATGTCGTGGATATCCGCAATCTGGGCTTGATCGGCGCCATCGAACTGGAACCCTTGGCCGGCCAGCCGACCAGGCGGGCCTTCAGCGCCTTCCTGAAATGTTTCGAGAAGGGCCTGCTGGTCCGCACCACAGGCGACATCATCGCCCTGTCGCCGCCGCTGATCGTTGAAAAGGCGCAGATCGACCAGATCGTGGAGACGATCCGCGCGGTTTTGGCGACGGTCGATTAACGCCATATCCAGGGCAATCGGGAGAACCATCCCGAAATTGGAGCACCGTCATCCCGGCCTTCGCCGGGATGACGGAGAACCCTTTGCATGATTCTAGTCCTCCACCCGATTGCCCTGGATACATATCCCGGCAAGATCCCTTTTCGGTACATGCCGTAGCGTCAGCTCTTTGTAATTAAAATAGATCTAAATATTCTCGGCAGCAGAAGATAATTTCAAAGAAATTATATTTTATTTCGCTGTCAGCCATTAAGCGATTTCTTTCGGAATCTCTCTTGACAGCGTTGTCTAATAACTTTATCCGCGTCTGAGTACGTTTTCACTGGTCGTGTTGAAGATTGGGGGCTGCATGCGGAAAGCCGTGTATGTGGCGATAAAGGGGTGGGCTACTGCCGTCTTGGGTTGCCGTTGGCGCCGCGTGCTGTGCGGTTCGCCTGGATTGGTGTCTGGATGCACATCGCTTTCATGTCGCATCACGGTGCTTCTGGCCTGCCTGCTGTCGGGCATCCTGCCGGCCGGGGCGGACGACCTGAAGGTTGGTGTCTCTGCCCTGCCGCGCAGTGCCGATCCGCATTTCGGTGCCTCGCGTATGGAGCAGTTCCTGCACAGTCAGGTCTATGAAGGACTGGCTGATACGGACGAGCGCCAGCAGCCCGTGCCCAGGTTGGCTGAAAGTTGGGACCGGACCGGCGATGGCGCGTGGCTGTTCCATCTTCGCCGCAATGTGCGGTTCCAGAATGGTCGCCCGTTCACGGCGCGTGACGTCATCTATAGTTTCTGCCGCACATACGCGGTCACCAGCGGCGCCAGGCCGTTCGCGGGGATGCTGTCGGCGGTGACAGCGGTGGAGGTGCCCGACCCGTTCACCATCCTGCTGCGCCTGCAGGGGAGGGGGAGCGTATTTCCGCTGGCCGTCGCCACAATTCCGATCGTGTCGGCGCCGCCGGAGCCGTTGAGCTGGCAGTATCGGCCGGGTGGCTGCGACGGCGACACCGGGTCGTCCCGGACGGATTTCGCCGATCCGGCGCTGGGCGCCGGCACGGGTCCCTTCCGACTGGCCATCTATGGCGATGATCACATCGTGACGGTCCGCAATTCCGATTATTGGGCCGAGAAGCCGGTCTGGCAGCGTTTTGAACTGGTGCGGCTGCCGGATCGGGCGAAGGTGCGGGCCATGATGGACGGGCGTGTCGACATCCTGGACAGTCCGCCGCCCGAGGCCCTGTCGTTCCTGAAGAAGACCGGCACGGCCACGCTGCTGTCCTGGCCGTCTTCATCATTGATGTACCTGCAGGTGAATACAAGGCCACGTCCAGGGATGCCTGATTTCAACGACGCCCGGGTACGGCGGGCCATCATGCTGGCCATCCCGCGTGGCATCCTGGCCCAACGCGTGCTGAATGGCACGGCCGTGGCCACCGGACAGATGGCCCTGAAGGCGACCGGCGCCTATGCGCCCGACATTCCCGATGACGAGTATGATCCGGCCGCCGCCCGACGGTTGCTGGCCGAGGCGGGTTATCCGGACAGGTTCGGCATGACCATCCTGACCGGTGAGGCGCAGGCGCGGGTGGCAACGGCCGCCGCCCATTTCCTGGCGGATGTCGGTATTGATGCCACCGTGCAGGTGGAGCCACAGGGGGCGCTGATGTCCCGTCTGTCGTCCGGCGATTTTCAGATCTATTGCGCAGGCTGGATATTCACGCCGTCCGACATTCCAGGATCTTTTGCCACGCTGCTGGGGTCCAGGGACACGCAGGCGGGACAGGGAGCGGCCAATTACGGCGGCTATGCCAATCCGGACCTGGACCGGATTCTGGCGGCCGCCCGAACCGACGGTGTCGGCGACCAGTGGGACCATTTGGCGCGTGAGCTGGCGGAGACCGCCTATCGCGACACGGCCTGGATTCCGCTGTTGGGGACCCAAAGTCGCTGGATGCTGCGCGCGGGACTGGTCATGCAGGGACGGCTTGACCGGAGCTTCCGTGCGACGCAAGTCCGCCCGATCCTGGCTGAGGCCAAGGGGTCCGCTACCCAGTGATGCCAGTCTGCCCTGCTGCTGGCATCACCACCGGCAAGACCCGATGGGGTGGCGTATTCGCGTCCAGCGCGCCGGCATTCGCCTCCCGCTGCTGGGCGGCCGCCTCGTCATAGAGGAAGGGGATGAAGGCATAGCGGGTGCCCCGCGTCACCGGCAGCGCCTCATGCAGCAGGGAGCAGGAGAAGACGATGGCGCTGCCCGTCGGTCCGCGATAGGTGCGGGGACCGAATTCGGGGAAGCGCAGGTCGCCCCCCTCATACTCTTCACTGTTCAGGTTGATGGTCACGGCCAGACGGCGATGGGCCGTGGCGCGGGTGGTATTGTCGCGGTGGGGCCCGAAGAAACCGCCCTCCGCCCCGTCATAGCAGGCGACGATGTAACGCTCCATGCGCGTCACCCGGAATTGCAGGCCCCGGCCGATGATGGGGATCAGCCGGCGTTCGATGCGCTGGCGGGCGGCGATGCGTTCCGCCTCGGGCATGTTCTCCATGTCGCGGCGGCGCTTGAAGCCGGGGTCGATGACGCCGACCGTGCGACCGCCGATATCGCGCATGAAGCCCGATTCCACGCTGCCCTGGCGGTGAAAAATCTCGATCAGCTGACGGCAGAAGGCCGGCTCGAACACATTGGGCACGACCAGCACCGGGGCGACCCCGTCCATGCCCGGCTGTGTGTCGGCCCGGCACAGGGTGGCCGCATGGTCCAGGATGGCCGGAAGGTCGGCCAGTCCGCCCCGCATCGCCACCCGCTGTATCGGGTCCAGCAGCAGGACTCCGCCTGCGGCACCGCAGCCCAGCGCACGGCTCAGCCCACCATTGCTATCCCGCAGCAGATGAAGATCCGGATGTCCCGCATGCCAGCGGGCAGCGTCCATTTCCGGCACCACGCCCAGGCAGGCAATCAGGTCCAGGGGCAGGGTCGCGGCGGCCCGGCTCAGCAGGTCCAGGGCGGTGGCTGTCGCTGCAAGCGTGCCGGCGACGCACAGGACGACATGCCGGCCGGCCAGACTGCCCAGCTGGAACTGCGGATTGGTGCCGCAAGGGGCAACGATCAGGGGCAGCATTTCTCCGATGCCGGGGCGGTCGGTATCGGAAAGAAGGAAGGTCATGGTGTTGCCTGCGTGGAAAACCGGAATTGACACGCAGTCCTCACCATCCGGCTGAAACGCCGCAGGTGAAGGACGCATATCCCCCACCAACGCGCCGGATTGGAAATTCATCCCTGCCTCAGAACGGATTTTTTCCCGGCCGCTCCTGCAGGGCGATATCGATGGTGCCGGCCAGCTGCTCCAGTTCCATGGGCAGGTCGATGGACACCACGGCCAGCGCGAATTCCTCGTTCCGCCAACACCCCACTTCCAGCCCGTCATATTCGGACAGGATGGGATGGCTGGGGGCTAGGTTTTCGTCGGCGCTGAGTGACAGGGTCATGCGCCGGCCCATCGCATCCTCATACAGAAGCTGGCCGATGGCGCCGTTATTGCCACCCATCACCCGTGCCCCCACCAGGCGCAGGCCGATGCGGTGCAGTTCCGGCAAGGCGACATTCTCCCCCAGCTTGGCCGACAGCCAGCGGCGGATCTCATCGGGCTTCGTGCCAGGGATTTCCACGGGCCGGGCGGGGTCGTTGGCGAAGACCTCATGGGCGTCCGCCGCTTCCTGCGCATAAAGGGGCAGGCCGGCAAAGACGGGCTGGCGCAACAGCTCGTTGGCCACCCAGCCGGCCCCGACCATCACCACCATGGCCGCGGCGCGGGTCGCGCGCTGCCGCCAGATGCCACGGCGCAAGCCGCGTTCCAGGTCGCGCACCAGCGGAGCCGGCAGCTGCGGCAGCGACGGCTCGTTCCTGGCCACCACCAGGGCCAGCTGCTGTTCGGCATAAAGCGCCACCCGCTCCATGGCGTCGGGATGGCGGATCAGCCAGTCGCGGACCAGCGCCTCCCGTCCGGGGTCCAGCGCCCCGTCCAGAAAGGCGTGCAGGTCGCTTTCCTCAATCCCGTTCTGATCCTCACCGTCCATCGCCGCCCCCCTTGACCAGCCGCAGTTTCGGCTTCTCGGTTCCTTCCAGCACCTTGCGCAGCGCCTCCCGCCCCCGGGAAATGCGCGACATGAAGGTGCCGATGGGGATGCCCAGGCGCCCCGCCGCCTCCTCGTACCGCAGATCGTCGACCGCGACGGACAGGATGGCCTGACGCTGTGCGTCCGGCAGCTTGTCCAGCGCCGCCAGCACGCGTCCGGCCTCCACCCGTGCCAGCTGGTCGGGCGGCTGGGCGGTGTCGGCACCATCAATGTCCGTCATCACGCGCGCCTGCACCTGACGGCGCCGCTGCCGGCTGATATGGCAGGTGTAAAGGATGCGGAACAGCCAGGCCCGCAGGTCGCTGCCGGGCTGCCACTGGTCGGCCGAGGCCACCGCCTTGGTCAGGCAATCCTGCAGCAGATCCTCCGCATCCTCGCTTCCGCGCGCCAGCACGAAGGCATAACGACGCAGCGCCGTCAGCTGCGCCGTCAATTGCTGATGGAACGGATCGTCACTCATCCCGGATGCGTCCTTGGGCGGCGCCTCAACGCCTTCTGACCCACGAACGCGCGGGTCCGGAATTTCATCCGCGACGCTCACGGATTTTTCTGACGCCGCAGCCGGTCGCGGATATCGGCCAGCACCACGGGCCAGGCACCCGAGGTCGCGTCGATCAGCTCGAAATGGCCGGCCCCATCAATCTCCAGCTCGCGCAGGTCGGTCTGCCCGGCGGCATTGGCTCTGGTGGCGTATTGCTGGGCGAAGCGCGGCGGCACGATGGCGTCGCGCGTGCCCGAAACCAGCGTCACCGCCACATCCCGGACCGGGATGTCGCCGGGCGAGGTGTCGGCAAAGACATTGCCTGTGCGCGTCGCCGCCCCCGTCAACCGGTCGATCGTTTCCGGCCCGTCACAGGCGTCGGGCCCGGTTGCGCGGTAATCGCGCAGATCGACGATGCCGCCCAGGCTGACAACGCCCTGGACCGGCAACGGATCGGCGCCGCGCACGGGGCTGGCCTTGTCCAGGGCGTTGCGGCTGGCCCCCCACAGGGCCAGATGCCCGCCCGCCGAATGGCCCGACAGCACCACCCGTTGCAGGTCCAGCGGATATGTCAGGGCCAGCACGCGCAGATGGTCGATGGCCACACCTGCATCCTGGAACGTGCCGGGATAGCCCGCCCCGGCTTCGCCCAGGCGGCGATATTCGATGTTCCAGACGGCGATGCCGGCATTGCGCAGCGCCTTGGCCATGCCGCCCATCAGATTGAAGCCGTCATATTCCGACAGCCAGCAGCCGCCATGGATCAGGACCAGCACGGGGTGCGGCCCGATCCCGTCCGGAACCCACAATTCGCCGAACTGCTGCGGTTCCGGCCCATAGGCCAGACGCACACCCCCCGTCACCACGGGCCGGGCCAGCATCTGGCGATAGGTCAGCAGCGGCGGGTCATCGGCAGCCCGTGCCGGCAGCAGGGCGAGAAGCGCGACGGACAGGGCGAACAGCACGCAAGCGAGACGGGGCATGGCCGGCTTTCCAAGGGAGGAGGCCGGCCATGGTGGCGTTGTCAGAGGATGCGCGTCAACCAGTAGAAGCCCGCACCCACGGCCGCCGCGGCCGGCATGGTCAGCACCCAGGCCACCAGGATGCCCTGGGCCAGACCCCAGCGCACCGAGGAGGCGCGGCGGGCGGACCCCACGCCGACAATGGCGCCCGTGATCGTGTGGGTGGTGCTGACCGGCACGCCCAGATAGGTGGCCGCAAACAGGGTGATGGCGCCCGCCGTCTCTGCACAGCTGCCATGGACCGGCTTCAGGTCGGTCAGGCGGGAGCCCATGGTGCGCACAATCTTCCAGCCGCCGAACAAGGTGCCCAGCCCCATGCAGGTCTGGCAGGAGATGACGACCCAGAAGGGCACATGGAAGTCGCTGCCCATATAGCCCTGGCTGAACAGCAGCACGGCAATGATGCCCATGGTCTTCTGCGCATCATTGCCGCCATGGCCCAGGCTGTAGAGCGAGGCTGAAATCAGCTGCAGGCCGCGGAACAGCTTGTCCACCTTGAAGGGTGACTGCCGGCGGAAGATCCAGGAGACCAGGGCCATGATGATGATGGCCAGGATGAAGCCCACCGTGGGCGACACGACGATGGCCACCGCCGTCTTGATCAGGCCGCTGCCGATCACATCGGTGCCCGCCTTGGCAACACCGGCCCCGACCAATCCTCCGACCAGCGCGTGGGAGGAGGAGGAGGGGATGCCGCCCAGCCAGGTGACGATGTTCCAGATGATGGCACCCATCAGGGCCGCGAAGATCACCGACGCGTCGATGATGCTGGCATCGACGATGCCCTTGCCGATCGTGTTGGCGACATGGGTGCCGAAGAAAACGAAGGCGATGAAGTTGAAAAAGGCCGCCATGATGACGGCGTTGCGCGGCGACAGCACCCGCGTCGACACGACGGTGGCGATGGAGTTTGCCGCGTCATGCAGCCCGTTCAGGAAATCGAACGCGAGCGCCAGCGCGATCAGGCCGACCAGAACAGGCAGGGAGATGAGTTCCATGGGGTGGGTTCCGAAGGGATCGGCCGGAAGGGATCAGGGACAGGGGACGACGCCAGCGCGGCCACCAGGCCCGACGCCGACGGACAACTCAACCAGGCCGGCGACTGCCGGCCCGGCGCTCGTGCGCTCGTCAAGCCAAGCCCGCCTATGCGGGCGCCCGGCACTTGAGGGAACACAAGAAAACAACTCACACATTGTCCACGATGATGCTGTCGATGATGTCGGCGACATCCTCTCCGGCATCCAGCACGGCCTCCATCAGTTCCAGGATCTCGCGGGCCAGGGCCTGGCGGTAGGTGATGGGGGCATCCAGCCCGCCGCCTTCCCGCCGCAGCCGGGCCTTGCCGGCGCGCAGGATCTTGTCGCTGTCGCTTTCCAGCTCGGAAATCTCCCGCGTCATGCGGGTCAGATCGGCCACATTACGCGGGATGTCGCGCATCTTGGGCAACAGGTCGGGCAGGATGGCGGCCGCGCGCACGATCAGGTCGGACAGCGCGTGCATCTCGGGCGTATATTCCATGGGCCCGGCTTCCGTCATGTGACGGGCCACGTCCTGGATCAGGTCGATGATATCGTCCATGCGCTTGGCCAGGTCCTGGATGTCGGACCGGTCGAAGGGGACGATGAAGGAACGGTGGACGGCCGCCTGGATCTCTTTGGTGATCTTGTCAGCGTCGTTTTCGGCCTGGTGGATGCGCTGGAATCGCATCTCCAGCTCGTCCCCGTTCTTGACCAGATCGCGCAGCGCCTCTGCGGCGGCCAGCGTCAGGCGGGCATGTTGGGTGAAATGG
Source organism: Niveispirillum sp. FG148 (assembly GCF_057809655.1). Classification (NCBI taxonomy): domain Bacteria; kingdom Pseudomonadati; phylum Pseudomonadota; class Alphaproteobacteria; order Rhodospirillales; family Azospirillaceae; genus Niveispirillum; species Niveispirillum sp. FG148. The sequence goes on along the minus strand of NZ_JBMDKJ010000036.1, from coordinate 27,475 downwards.
TCGAAAAACCGCTCTTCACGGGGCATCAGGGCCCGGAACAGGCTCAGCATCTTGGTTCCCGATAGGAATTGTCAGGCGCACCGGAAGACAGTCCCGGTTGCCGATCATGTAGCATTGAATGCCAGATTTTTGTAATGTCAATGTCACCAAACGGTCATAATATACCGGGATACTGGACAATTATCCGTCGCCTCCAAGAACGGGTAGCTGGCAGGCATCGCGTTCGGGGTGTGATTTCCATTGATGAGTGAACGCAAGAACAGCGTGCAGCACGCCGCCCTGCCGTACCGGCGGGGCCCGGCGGGCCTGCAGATTTTGCTGGTGACGTCGCGGGAGACGCGACGTTGGATCATCCCCAAGGGCTGGGCCAAGAAGGCGCTGGACCCGCAGGAGATGGCCGCCCTGGAGGCGTTTGAGGAAGCGGGCGTCCGCGGCAAGGTGAAGAAGAAGCCGCTGGGCGAGTATCGCTATGACAAGCGCATGGATGACGGTTCGCTGGTCACCTGCGACGTGACCGTCTTTGCCCTGGAAGTTGCAGAGGAATTGCAGGACTGGCCGGAAAAGACGCAGCGGGAGCGGCGCTGGTTGTCGTCGGCCGAGGCCATCACCCTGATCAGCGAGCCGGGGCTGATCCCGATTCTGCAGCGCTTTTCCGGAAAGTGGGAGGACTGAAGCTCAGTCTTCGGGCAGATGGCTGCCGGCGTCGCGGTGGCCTTCCAGTATATTGATGATTTCCAGCCGATCCGCCGTGTAGCGGAAGTAGATCACATAGCCGCGATAGGGCGTGCTGCGGATGTCCGCCCGCAATTCAGGCCGGGCCCGGCCCAGGGTTCCCGACAGTCGCGCCAATTTGCGGCAATGACCGCGCAACGCCTCAACAAAGGCACGGGCCGTCGCCCTGCTCCCGTTCTCCTGTGTGATATAGGCCATGGTCGACCGCAGGTCATCGACAGCGGAGGCCAGCAGAACAAGCCGGCGCATCAATGACCATCCCCACGTAAACGCTCTTCCTCGGCATCAAAGATCGCGTCCAGTTCATGGTCCTCAATAAGCCCACCCCGCTCGATCGAGGCGTTCAGGGTGTCGCGCAGGGCCTGCAGCTTGGCTTCCCGCTCCTCCACCAGCCGCAGCCCCTCGCGGATGACCTCGCTGGCGGACCCGTAGCGGCCGCTTTCCACGGCGGCATCCACAAAGGCTTCCCAGCGCTTGCCGATCGACACGTTCATGCTGTCCTCCATCCCGTTGGATGGGGACAGTATGCCATAAAATGCGCAGATTCTGTTATCGCCTTTATGCCCGGCGGGCAATGATGGCGCCATAGGGGGGCAGGATGGAACCGGACAGGTCGGCACCATTGATGCGCTCCAGCACCTGCCAGTCGGTGATGTCGGTCAGACCATGGGGCTGTGCTTCGCCCGACAGGTTGAACACGCAGAGCAGGTCACCGGCCGGGTGCATCCGTTCAAAGGCCAGCACCGGATCGGCCGGCGGGCGGAAATGGATGGTGCCGTGGCGCAGGGCCGGTTCCGCGCGGCGGCGGGCCAGCAGGCGACGGGTCACCGACAGGGTGCTGGCCGGATCGGGGCGCTGTACGTCCACGGCCAGGTCCAGGTGGCGCGGATCGACGGGCAGCCAGGGTTTGGCCGTGCTGAACCCGGCATTGGGGGCATCCTTGACCCAGGGCATGGGTGTGCGGGCCCCGTCGCGGCCCAGCGTGTGGGGCCAGTTGGCAATGGCTTCGGGATCGACCAGATCCTCGAACGCCACGCGTGCCTGCGGCAGGCCCAACTCCTCCCCGTAATACAGGAACACGGAACCCGGCAGCGACAGCAGCAGCGCGTTCAGGCAGCGGGCCAGGGCCGGCGGCGGCGTGTCGCCGCCCCAGCGCGAAATGGCGCGCGGGGCGTCGTGATTGGAGAAGGTCCAGGACGGCCAGGCCCCGCCCGACGCCTGGTTCCAGCCGCCGATGACGCGGCGCGGCAGCCCCGCATCCACCGCCTTCTGATACAGGAAGGAGAAATTATAGGCCGTGTGGCAGCGCTTTTCGGGCACCGTATAGTCGGCGACCATGTCGAACGGCGCCTCCCCCAGTTCGGCCACCATGAACCGGTCGGGATAGGCATCCAGCACCCGGCGCAGATCCTCCAGGAATGTCAGGTTTTCCGGCTGGGAGATATTGTGGATCTGCTGCTGGAACTCGTACGGCCGCTTGGGTGCCGTGGCCTCCCGGTTGATGGGATTGTCGCGGAAAGACCGGTCATGCATGAAGAAATTGGCGGCATCGACGCGCAGACCATCCACGCCCCGATCCATCCAGAACCGGGCCACATCCTTGATCGCCTCCTGCACCTCCGGGTGGTGCAGGTTCAGGTCGGGCTGCGAGACCAGGAAATTATGCATGTAATACTGGCGCCGCCGCGCGTCCCAGGTCCAGGCCGGGCCGCCGAACACGGATTGCCAGTTGTTGGGCGGGGTGCCGTCGGGCTTGGCATCGTGCCAGACATACCAGTCCGCCTTGGGATTGGTCCGGCTCTGCCGGCTTTCCTGGAACCAGCGATGGGCGATGGAAGTATGGGAATAGACCTGGTCGATAATGACCTTCAGCCCCAGCGCATGCGCCCGTGCGATGACGGCATCGCAGTCCGCCATGGTCCCGAAAATCGGATCGATATCGCAATGATCAGATATATCGTAGCCGAAATCATCCATGGGTGACTTGAAGAAGGGCGATATCCAGATGGCATCGACACCCAATTCGGCCACATGGTCCAGATGGGTCAGCAGGCCGGCCAGATCGCCGATCCCGTCACCATTGCTGTCGGCGAAGCTGCGCGGATAGATCTGATAGATGGTGGCGCCCTGCCACCATGGCGGCGTTGCCCGCTGGCCTGACCCGGCCTGGCCGTCGGCCTGTCGCGTATCCGCCGTCATTGTCATTTCGATCCCCCCGGGGCCTTGCTTTTCTTATGGTCCCTTATCGTAATTTTGCACGCCGCCGACGGGTATGCTTCACATACGTATGCGATGGCGTGCTGCGCTGCGACGCATACGTATTTAGTGTTGGCGCCGACGCGGTTGGGTTGATCCTGGGGGCAAACAGGACCCAGGGGGGATGATCCATGAATAAGCGTCCGGACCGCCGCACCGTGCTGGCGGCGCTGTCTCTGCCACTGCTGCCCTTTCCGGTCCTGGCCGCCGTGACCCCGCCGACTCCGCTGCCGGTGTCCGTATCGGCCGGCAGCCTGTGGCGGTATGACCTGATGCCGTCCGCACTGACGGAACCACGCCGTGTCGATGTCTGGCTGCCGCCGGGATATGAGGGCGGGACGGACCGGCTGCGGGTGCTTTACATGCAGGACGGGCAGAATCTGTTCGATCCCGCCTCCACCCCCTTTGGGGAATGGGGGGTGGATGAGACGCTGTCGCGCCTGATCGCCGACGGGGCGGTGCCGCCTACCATGGTGGTGGGCGTGTGGAACACGAAATACCGGTCGCGCGAATATCTGCCCCAGGCATCCTATGCGCAGGTACCGCCCGATATCCGGGCCGCCTACGCCCCAACCCTGGGCGGTGGCGCATTGTCCGATTTCTATGTCGATTTCCTGGTCAGGGAACTGAAGCCCTTCATCGACGCCACCTACCGGACACGGTCCGGACAGGCGGATACGTTCATCATGGGGTCCAGCATGGGCGGACTGATCTCCCTTTACGCCCTGCTGCGTTATCCGGCGGTTTTCAGCGGGGCGGGGTGCGTCTCCACCCACTGGCCCTGTGTCACCCATTTCGACTGGATCAAATCGGGTGATCCGCGGGTGGGCATCGTGGCCGACAGCTTCATCGCCTATGTACGGGCCCATCTGCCGCGAGCCGGACGGCACCGGCTTTATTTCGATCTGGGCAATGCCGAACTGGACAGTGTCTATCCGCCCTATCAGGCCAAGGTGGACGCTTTCCTGCCGGAACTGGGCTATGTCCAGGGGCGGGATTGGATAACGCGGTTGTTTGACGGCGAACCGCATAATGAATCGGCCTGGCGCAAACGCGTGCCCGTTCCGCTGCGGTTCCTGCTGGGGGCGTGAACGAAAAAGGGGCGGATGTTGCCACCCGCCCCCTGATCACATGCCTTGCCGCCGGTGCCCGGATTATTTCTGGGCGACCTGGGGCTGCTGGGCCTTGAAGCTGCGCAGTTCGGAATTATAGGCGTTGACCGTATATTCCAGGCGATCGGCGACCTGATCGCGCTGCGCTGCCAGCTGGGCCCGGAAAGAGGGCTGGGCCATATAGGCGGTGGAGACCGGCTGATTGTCCAGGCAGGTCAGATATTCCATCGACTTGTCGGCAAAGCCGCGGACGGTGCCGGCGACCTGACGCATCGACTGTTCGGTGGCGGTGGCACCCTTGACCAGATCGGGGGCGGCCGGGGCTTCGCCACAGACGCGCTTGATGATCGGATGGGCGGCCTGGGACTGGCCGGCGGCCAGCAGAGCCAGGGCGGAGAGGATCAGTGCGGAATAGAGCTTTTTCATAGCGATACTCACAAAGCTGGAAGCGGGGCGGGATGCCACCGACATTTCGGGCCTTGTACGTTCGCTCCCTTCGGTACGGTCCGGATCAGTGCCGAACCCTGTTCTTGTGCGTTGCAGTATAATTATGCTGCGATGCGATGGAAGTCTGTTTGATGGTTAACTGACACCGTTGACATGATTCTCAGCCATGCGCTTGTCGCATGGGTTGGGGCGGAAGCGGGGCGGCCACGCCCGGTTCCGCCCCAGGCCCGTCACTGCATCGCCGCCAGTTGCGGATGTGCTGCCTTGAAGCTGCGCAGTTCGATGTTGAAGCGGTTGACGGAGGATTCCAGCTGGTCGGCCAAGGTGCGGCGATGGGCGATCACTTCGCGGCGATAGCTGGCCGAAGACAGTTCCGCGCTGCTGACGGGGCTGTTGTCCAGGCAGGTCAGGTAACCCATCAGCTTATTGGTGTAATCGCGCATGCCGGCGCCATAGGCCCGCATCGCCGCTTCGTCGGCCTTGTCGCCCGGCACCGTGGCGGGGGCGGCCGGCACACCGCCGCAGGCGGCGTTGAGCGCGGAAAGATCGGCCAGCGCCGGGCCGGTGGCCAGCAGGGCCAGGATGGAAAGGATCAAGCCGGAACGAAAATTCTTCATCGCGATCCTCACAAAGCTGGACGGGGGCGGTGCCGCCGTCTGGGTTGCCTTGCTCGTTCGCTTCCCCCATTCCCGCCGCCGGTCCCTGGGGCCGGCGATCGGTTTATGGAGATCAGGTTAAGGCGGTAATTTCACTACGTACAGCGCTAAAGCCATGTGATTTCCGGTGGAAACAATTTTGTGTAACGCTATTTATTCATGACCCGTGCAGGGGTTGGGGCAGGCGGTACAGGCAGGGTCGGCGCTGTCCGCCGCCGTGGGTACTGTCCGGGGCCGGTCCGGGACCGTGGAGCCGGCCAGGATCTGTGCCGCCACCGACACGGCGATTTCGCCGGGATGCTTGCCCTGGATGGCGGTCAGGCCGATGGGGCAGACCAGCCGGCCGGACTCCAGCCCCGCCGCCGCCAGCCGGCCCTGGAACCGGGCGCGTTTGCTGTCCGACCCGATAACCCCGACAAAGGGCCGATCAGGCAGGGCCAGGGCTGCGGCCGCCAGCCGGTAATCCAGCGCATGGTCATGGGTCATGATCAGCACATGGGAAAAGCCGGGCCCCAGTGCCGCCGCCGGTTCCTCCAGCATCCTGGTCGTGACATTGCCGGGCAGGGACGGGGGGAACGCGTCGGCCCGGTTGTCGATCCAGGTGACGCGCGCCGGCAACTGGCCCAGCAGCGTCACCAGGGCGCGGGCCACATGGCCGGCCCCGAACAGGGCGATGCGCAGGGCCGGCGGGTGGATGGGTTCGAACAGCAGGGTGACGCGCCCGCCGCAGCACTGGCCCAGTTTGGGGCCCAACGGATAGGTCTGGGTGCGTAATTCCGTTACATCGCCATCCAGCAGGGCGCGCGCCGTCTCGATAGCGGTGAATTCCAGGGCGCCGCCGCCGATGCTGCCGGCCAGATCATCGGCCGTGACCAGCATCTTGGTCCCGGCGGCGCGCGGCGTGCTGCCGGCCGTGTCCAGCACAGTGACCAGCACGGCGGCCCGTCCTTCCCGGTCGCAATCGGCCAGGGCCTGGATCCAGTCGGCACTCATGCCAAGGCCCCCCGTCGCGTCATCACCGCTGTCAGGATGCGTTCCGGCGTGGCCGGCGCGTCCAGCATCACCGGCCCTGTCCCGCCCACCCCTGCCACCGCATCGCGGATGGCGTGAAAGGCCGATATGGCCAGCATCAGCGGCGGCTCCCCCACGGCCTTGGACCGGTGGATCGTCTCCTCGCCATTGGGCTGGTTGGTCAGGGTGACATTGAAATGGTCGGGAACGTCGCCGCAGCCGGGGATCTTGTAGGTGCTGGGCGCGTGCGTGCGCAGCCGGCCGGCCGCGTCGAACACCAGTTCCTCCATGGTCAGCCAGCCATAGCCCTGGACGAAACCGCCTTCCACCTGTCCCCGATCCAGCACGGGGTTCAGCGACGTGCCGCAATCATGCAGGATATCCACGGCCAGCAGCCGGGTTTCGCCCGTCATTGTGTCGATCGCCACCTCTGACACGGCCGCACCATAGGCAAAATAATAGAAGGGGCGGCCGATCAGGGTTTCCTTGTCCACGTCGATCTTGGGCGTGGCATAGAAACCCGTGGCCGACAGCGACAGGCGCGCCAGATAGGCCTGACGCGCCAGGTCATCGAACGCGATGCTGTGGTCGCCGGCCGCCGCCATGCCGTGGGCGAACTGGATGGCGGCGGGTTCCACGCCCCAGCGCCCGGCCAGGAACAAGGCCAGCCGGTCACGGATGGTGCGGGCGGCGTTGAAGGCGGCCATGCCGTTCATGTCGGCACCCGACGATGCGGCGGTGGCGGATGTGTTGGGCACCTTGTCGGTCCGCGTCGATGTGATGCGCACGCGGTCCAGCCCGATGCCGAAGACATCGGCCACCACCTGCGTCACCTTGGTATAAAGGCCCTGGCCCATCTCCGTGCCGCCATGGTTCAGCATGACCGAGCCATCGGCATAAAGATGGATCAGGGCCCCGGCCTGGTTCAGAAAGCTGGTGGTGAAGGAGATGCCGAACTTCACCGGCGTCAGGGCGATGCCGCGTTTCAGCACGGGGCTGGCCGCGTTGAAGGCAGCGATCTCCGCCCGGCGTTCGCGGTAGCGGGCGCTGTCGGCCAAATTTGCCATCAGATCGTCGGCGATGAAATCCTCCACCACCATGCCGAACGGCGTCACGTTGCGGCCGGGCCCGCCATAAAGATTGGCGCGGCGCACCGCCAGCGGGTCCAGCCCCAGATGCCGGGCCACGTCATCCATCACCTGTTCGATGGCGACCATGCCCTGCGGCCCGCCGAAGCCGCGAAAGGCTGTGTTGGACACGGTATGGGTCTTGTAGCGGTAGGAGGTGATGCGGACCGCGGGCAGGAAATAGCAATTGTCGCAATGGAACACGGCGCGGTCATTGATGGCGCCCGACAGGTCGGTGGAATAGCCGCAGCGGCTTTCCAGCGTCATGTCCAGCCCCAGGATGCGCCCGTCATCATCGAAGCCGACGCGATAGTCGATTTCGAAATCATGGCGCTTGCCCGTCATCTCCATGTCGTCGTCGCGGTCCAGGCGCAGTTTGGCCGGCCGTCCCGTGCGGTCGGCGACCAGGGAAGCGGCTGCGGCGAACAGGCTGGACTGCGTCTCCTTGCCGCCAAAGGCGCCGCCCATGCGCCGCACCTCCACCGTCACCTGATTGTCGGGTCGGCCCAGCGCGCGGGCCACCAGATGCTGCACCTCCGACGGATGCTGGGTGGAACAGAGGATGTGCATGTCCCCTTCCTCCCCCGGTGTGGCCAGCGAGATATGGCCTTCCAGATAGAAATGATCCTGCCCGCCCAACGTCATATGGCCGCTGACGCTGTGCGGGGCCGCGGCGATGGCCGCATCCGGGTCGCCGCGTTCAACCCGCTTGGGTGGCAGGATGTGGCTGTCGGCGGCGCGGGCATCGGCGATGGTGATAATGGCGGGCAGGTCTTCATAAACGATCTTGGCCAGCCGTGCCGCGGCGCGGGCGGCCAGCCGGGTTTCAGCGGCGACGGCGAACAGGCTTTGGCCCACATATTCGACCAGCCCGTCGGCGAAAAGGGGATCATCGGCCACCACCGGCCCGACATCATTGATCCCCGGCACATCGCGGGCCGTCAGCACGGCGACAACACCGGGATATGCGGCCACCGAAGACAGATCCATGGACAGGATGCGCGCATGGGCCCGCTCGCTCTGCCCCAGCGCCACATGCAGCAGGCCCGCCGGATCCGGCATATCATCGACATAGCGCGCCGCGCCCGTGACATGCAGCGGTGCGCTGTCATGGCGGATGCCGCGATGGGTGGCAGGGAAGGGGACGGGCGCCGGGGCGCGCGACGGACGGGGGCTCATGCCGCCAGTTCCCGTTGGATATTTGCCCTTTCGCTCCATGGAATTACGGTGATGTCATAGGCCGACAGAGCCTCCCGGACGGAACCGGGAATAGGCCTTTCATTGTCATTCACCATAGCCACGGCTGTTGCAGCACCATCTCTGGCATCCTTCGTGTCATGCCAAGCGAACGCAAAGCTCTCGGCCTTGTCGCGTGTCGGGCTGTTGAGGGCGCGGATCACACGTTCCGGCTTTTGCCGCGACTTCGGGATAACGAAGTCAAACATGTGATCGTACCCTGTGGTGCCGGCAAACTTCACGCGCGGTAAATACCGGATATCGGAATCATCCAGCCAGTTGGCGACATCTTCATAGAACAAGCTGCTGACATGAGGGGAGGCGACGTAGAACAAGTCATTGATGGCGAGCATTCCCTGAATGAGATTATGCTTGCGAAGGGGAAAATTCCCCTTCGTCGCGTGAACTGTCAATGCTTGGCCTTCACGCTTGATACCAAACCCGTTCAGCGCCATACGCAGAAGTTCAGTACGTTTCGGACTGTCGATCGATACGCCAGAAATCTCCAGATCATTAAGCGTATATCCGTCGTCTGTAAGTAAAATATTGTCTTCTGACAATTTTGCAAAGATCTGGATATAATCATTATGCCGATCCAGGAACGGCGTAGTGATTTCATTCCAATCGCCATGGATTGGCTTCAGGGTGGTCTTGTCCCGAAGCCACCTATGGTAATCATCAATGAGGTTTTTCAATTCCATCATGAGAATAATCCGCGATCAAGTTTGGGTGGCTTCACGATCTGGCAGTATGCCATAAAATTCAGCAGCAAGGGCCATGGCTCGACGTTACCAGCAAAGGGATCGACCGGTACTGGAAAGGCCCATTTGTCGCCATAGCCTTCACGATAGAGATGAAGGTGAGGAACGCCGATCTCAACCCCATCCGGATTCCGATGCGGTGCTCCGCCGAAATCCAAGCGTGCCAGAATAATGGTGCGTCGCCCTCTATGCTGATAGGTTCCCTTCTCGATCTTGATACTGCTTCTGTGAATATCCAGGGTGAACTGCTCGCGCCCATCCAATGAGGAAAGTGGCACTATTATCTTTCCGCCGAACTCCGGCGCACGATATAATTTATCGTCTATGCAGGTTTTGGGCATTGCCAGAAGTTTGTCTGCATCTTCCTGGCTCAAGATAATTTCGTTCACGGGCGCAACCCCACTAATAAACTCCTTTTAGGGAGTGTATCCTGGTTTCTGTCCTTTGCAACGCCCCCTCCATCTGGAATTTCACGATCAGGTTGCCGGCCACATTCAGCCGGTATTCGGCGCTGGCGCGCATGTCGGTCAGGGGCTGGAAATCGCGGGTGAGTGCAGCGGCTGCGTCGCGGGCTGCCGCTGCATCAAAGGGCTGGCCGATCAGCGCCGCCTCCGCCGCTGTGGCCCGCCTCGGGATAGCCGCCATGCCGCCGAAGGCCAGGCGTGCGTCCACCACGATCCCGTCGCGCAGCGTCAGGCTGAATCCGGCCATCACAGCGGAGATATCCTGGTCGAAGCGCTTGGAGATCTTGTAGCAGGCAAAGCGCCGGTCGGGGCTGGGGTCGGGCACGCGGATGGCGGCGATGAATTCTCCCTTTTCCAGGGCCGTGCGGCGATAGGCGATAAAGAAAGCTTCCAGCGCCATTTCCCGCACCCGGTCGCCGCGACGCAGGACCAGCCGCGTGTCCAGCGCCATCAGCGCCGGCATGCTGTCGCCGATGGGCGAACCATTGGCGATATTGCCGCCCAGCGTGGCGGAATTGCGCACCTGTTCACTGGCAAAGCGCCCGAACAGGTCGGCCAGATCGGGGTAAAGCGGGCCCAGCATGTCGGCCGCCTGATTGACCGTCGCGGTCGCCCCGATCTGCACAAACCCGTCGCTTCGCTCGATCCGGGCCAGATCGCGCACGCCGCCAATATGGATGATGGGACCCAGATCGCGCATCTGCTTGGTCACCCACAGGCCGACATCGGTGCCGCCGGCCACGATGGTGGCGTCGGGATGGGCCAGAAGGATTGCCGCCAGCTGGTCGGCGCTGGTCGGGGCAAAGGCGCGGCCGTCGCCAATACAGGCCGTGTCGTCACGCGAAATGCTGCGCAGCAAAGTCAGCGTTTCCAGGGACTTGGCGCTGAACGCGTCGGGCGCGTTCCCCATGGTTTGCGCCGCCTGCACAATAGGGCGGTAACCGGTGCAGCGGCACAGATTGCCGGCCAGCGCCGTGTCGATGCGGGCCCGGTCGGGCGCGTCGCCGCTGTGATAAAGCGCGAACAGTGACATGACGATGCCGGGTGTGCAGAAGCCGCATTGGCTGCCATGGGCATCGACCATGGCCTGCTGTACCGGATGCAGGCTGCCATCCGGTCTCGCCAGATCCTCCACCGTCACCAGTTCCTGCCCGTCCAGGGCCGTCAGGAACAGGATGCAGGCATTGACGGCGCGATAGGCCAGACGGTCCCCCTCCATCCGGCCCAGCACGATGGTGCAGGCGCCGCAATCCCCTTCGTTGCAGCCTTCCTTGGTTCCGCGCTGCCCCCGATCCTCGCGCAGGTAATCCAGCACGGTGCGGGTGGGCGGGAAATCGGACAGGGTCACCACTTGACCCCGGTGTACGAAGCGGACGCGATCGCTCATCTTCATCCAGTCGTTCCAAAAGAAAGCATGGCAGAACAGGAACGGCCCCATGTCAAGCCGCTTTACAGGGGCATGACGCGGTGCAACATTTTGTTTGGGGGCCGAAAAGACCCCCGGCGCCGTGACAGCGCTGAGAAGATGAACAACAGGGAACTTCAGCATGACAAAACTCGCCGGGCCGGCCTTCGGCACCATCGCCTCCTATGTCAGCCGCGACCGGCTGGCGCAAAGGCTGGCCGACATGGCCGCCATCGGGGCGACGGAGAAGGGGGGCGTGAACCGGCCGGCCTTGAGCCGGGAGGACGGGCAGGCCCGCGCCCTGCTGACCTCCTGGGCGCAGGATCGCGGCTTTACCGTGGCGACGGACGGGATCGGCAACCTGTATGTCCGCCGCGCCGGCAGCGACGATGCCCTGGCGCCGGTGATGACGGGCAGCCATCTGGACAGCCAGCCCACGGGCGGCCGCTATGACGGCGTCTATGGCGTGCTGGCGGGGTTTGAGGTTCTGGAGGCGCTGGAGGATGCGGGTGCGGTGACCAAACACCCGGTGGAGGTCGTGGCCTGGACCAACGAGGAAGGCTCCCGCTTTCAGCCCTATTGCATGGGATCGGCGCTGTTTGCGGGCAAGATGCATCTGGACATGGTCCTGGCCTGTACCGATCCCAAGGGCATTACCGTGCGCGACGCCCTGGCCGAAACCCTGTCGCTGGCTCCGCCCATGCCCGTGCGCGCCTTCGGGCAGGAGGCGGCGGCCTATGTGGAAGCCCATATCGAACAGGGCCCGCGCCTGGAAGCCGAGGGCAAGACCATCGGCGTGGTCACCGGCATCCAGGGCAGCCGCTGGTTCCAGGTGGAGGTGACGGGCCAGGAAGCGCATGCCGGCACCACACCGCACGGGGCGCGGAAAGATGCGTTTCAGGCGGCGCTGCGCATGGTCACGGCCCTGAACGATCTGATGCACGATCCGGATGATATCATCCGCTGCACCTTCGGCCGGTTCGAGGTGCTGCCCGGCTCCCCCAACACCGTGCCGGGTAAGGTGATCTTCACCATCGATTTCCGCCATCCCGACGCGGCTTTGGTCAAGGCGCGCGGCGACGCCGTGGCCCCGCTGATCCTGTCGCTGGCCGCCCCCTGCTCGGCGGTGGTCAAGGAAACCTCCACCACCGCACCCGTCGATTTCGACCCGGCTGTCATCGACGCCGTGCGCGCGGCGGCCCACGGCCTGGGCTACAGCCACCGCGACATGCCGTCGGGCGCCAATCACGACGCCAAATTCATGGCACCGCGCTGCCCCACCGGCATGATCTTCATCCCCTGCAAGGATGGGATCAGCCATAATGAGGTGGAATATGCCAGCCCCGAACATTGCCATGCCGGGGCGGCCGCGCTGGCGGAAACTTTGTTCCGGCTGGCGCGGTAGGGGGGCTCTCTGTTTCGTCCTCTCTTCCGTCATCCCGGCGGAAGCCGGGACCCAGGGGCCACAAGTTCAACCGTCGACGCTGTGTAGATCAAAGCTGCCTTTGGGTCGGGCGCCTGGCCCCTGGGTCCCGGCTTTCGCCGGGATGACGGGGAAATGGTAGCCCTTCCCCATCCCCCAGGAACCCCCCATGACCCATCCCGTCCTTGCCATCCTCACCGACCTGATCGCCATTCCGTCACCCTTTCCGCCGGGTGACACGGCGGCGATTGCCGCCTATGCCGCCGACCGGCTGGACCGGGCCGGATATCGCGTTCGCATCCTGCATCGGGACCGGCCGGCGATTGCCAATGTCGTGGCCGAATGGGATGGTGCCGCCCCCGGCCCCACCCTGATGTTCAACGCCCATGCCGACACCGTGGGCATCGGCGAACGCGCGGCGTGGGAGACGGACCCGCTGGTGGCGACGCTGATCGACGGGCGGGTGCACGGGCTGGGGGCCGGCAACTGCAAGGGGTCGATGGCGGCACAGCTCTGGCTGGCGGAAAGGCTGGCCAGACGCGGCGGGCCGGCGCGGGGCCGCGTGGTCTTCACCTTCTGCGGGGATGAGGAAAATCTGGGCCCTGACGGCGCCTATTTCCTGCGGGAGGTGGGGGCGGTGAAGCCTGACATGCTGGTCGTCGGCACCCAGACGGAAAACCAGTTGATCACGGCCGAACGTGGGGTGATGTGGGTGGAACTGACGGCGCGCGGCCAGTCCGCCCATGCCGGCAACCCGGCCGCTGGCGACAATGCCATCCTGCGCCTGATGCGTCTGGTCAGCCAGATCGACGCGGTGATGGCCGAAAGGCTGCGGGACCGCCGCGTGGGCGAACAGCAATCCACGATCAATGTCGGCATCTTCCGCGGCGGTGAAAACACCAATGTCGTGCCCAACTTCGCGCGCGTGGAAATCGACCGCCGCCTGCTGCCCGAAGAAAAGATCGTAGAAGCCTTCGCTGAGATCGAGGCGCTGGTGAAGGCCCATCCGGAGGCCGACCACCTGACCTGCCGCCTGCTAACCGGCACCAACGGCTTCCGTGCGCCGCATGACGGGCCGCTGGTCACGGCGCTGTGCGCGTCCATCGCGGCCGTGACGGGCGCGCAGGCCCGGTTCCTGAAGGATACCGGCGCCAGCGACGGCCGCTATTTCGCCGATGACGGCATCGAAATCGTCAATTTCGGCCCCGGTGCCGGCTGGCAGGGCCACAAGGCCAACGAATATGTGCCGCTGGACGACCTGATCGACGCCACGGCCATCCTGGAAGGGCTGGTGGAAAGGGTGTTGGGGGTGCGGGGGTGATTGTCTTCCTATAATACCTGGTGTTATAGTTTTGGCGCGCAGAGGTGACGGCAGGTCAATGTGCGGGTCTTCAAGAACAAGGCGTTCACCCGTTTCGCCCGAAAGGCGGACATTGATGACACCGACCTGTGGGAGGCGGTTTGTCGCGCCGAAACGGGGTTGGTGGACGCCGATCTTGGCGGTGGGGTGATCAAGCAGAGGATTGCCCGCGCCGGCGCCGGCCGGTCCGGTGGCTTCCGCACCATCATCCTGCTGCGCGTGGGGGAGCGGGCCTTCTTTGTGCATGGTTTCGCCAAGAGCGATCTGGGCAATATCCGCCCGGATGAATTGGCGGCTTTCAAGATGCTGGCGGCCCATATCCTGGCCTTCAATGACCAGGAACTGGAGGTTGCGTTGGCGGCCGGCGTGTTCACGGAGGTGTGTGGCAATGGCTAAACAGTATCGAAGCGATGTCCTGGCCTCGATTCACGAGACGGCCGAGGCGTTGCGCCAGTCCGGATTGATGGACAAGCAGACGATGCGCCAGTTCGATGAGGCCTGCCTGACGCCGGTACAATCTCTGACCGGAGAGGAGATCAGGGCGCTGCGCGAACGGGAGGGGGCAAGCCAGGCCGTTTTCGCCCGCTACCTGAATGTGACGGTGGGCCTGGTCAGCCAGTGGGAGCGGGGGGAAAAGCACCCCCAGGGCGCATCCTTGAAGCTGTTGTCCCTGGTGGCGCGACGCGGCCTTTCCGCCGTGGCCTGACCCCCCTACGCCCCATCCAACCAAACCCTGCACCGCTTTTGTGAATACCCCGCCCGCTGATTCGATATTGCGAATAACTCGCAATCGTGCATACCTTCCTGCCGGAAAGTGGGACGGGTTCGGGAATGGCATCGGGGATCGATCAGGGGTGGCGGGCGTTCTGGCTGAAGCATCTGCATCAATGGCATTGGGTCAGCTCGGCCCTGTGCCTGATTGGCATGCTGCTGTTCGCCATCACGGGCATCACCCTGAACAATGCCCGCATCATCGAGGCCAAGCCCAAGGTCGTGACCCTGGAAGCCACGCTGCCGGCCGATCTGCGCCCGCTGCTGACGGCCGGCGAGGGGCCGGTGCCGGCGGCGGTCATCGCCTGGATGGGCGGGGAGATGGCGGTCGATGCCACGGCCGGCGTGCCGGAATGGTCGCCGGACGAGCTTTATATCGGCCTGCCGCAGCCCGGCGGCGATGCCTGGGCCACCATCAGCCGTGAGGATGGCGCGGTTCTGTATGAACGCACCGACCGCGGCTGGGTCTCCTATCTGAACGACCTGCACAAGGGGCGCGGGACCGGTGCTGTCTGGTCCTGGTTCCTGGACATCTTCGCCGTCGCCTGCCTGGTCTTCTGCATCACCGGTCTTTTCCTGCTGCATCTGCATGCCGGCAACCGCCCCGCCACCTGGCCGCTGGTCGGGCTGGGGCTGGTGGCACCCGTCATTCTGCTGATCCTTCTGATCCACTGAAATCAGGATTTAAACCCATGCGCACGCTTCTGTCGCTTTCCCTGACCGGCCTCGTGGTCACCCCGGCCCTGGCCGGCGAACTGGCCGTGACGGTGGAGATCCCCAAGCTGGACGTGGCGGAATATCACCGCCCCTATCTGGCCGCCTGGGTGGAAACCGCCGACCAGCAGTTCGTCACCAATCTGACCGTCCGCTACGACGTGAAGAAGCGCGACAATGAGGGGACGAAATGGCTGAAGGATATGCGCCAATGGTGGCGCAAGTCCGGCCGCGACCTGACCATGCCCGTCGATGGCATCTCCGCCCCGACCCTGCCCGTGGGCGAAAATGTGCTGGCTTTCGACACGGGCAAAGGCCCGCTGGCGACCCTGAAGCCCGGCTCCTACGCCCTGGTGGTGGAGGCCGCGCGGGAAGTGGGGGGCCGCGAGCTGATCCGCCTGCCCTTCGACTGGCCGCTGAAGACCGGCAAGGTTGAAGCCAAGGGCGAGACCGAGCTGGGCCGCATCGCCCTGGACGTGAAGGGCTGAGGCCCCGCCGTTACCCGTCCACCCTATCGCACCCATCCATCCCGCCCACCGGAGGCCACTGCTCATGAAATCGCTTCTGACCCGCGCCGCCCTGGCCGTCACCCTGTCTGCCGCCATGGCCCTGCCGGCCGCCGCCCACCGCACCTGGATGCTGCCCTCGGCCACGGTGCTGTCGGGGCAGGACCCGTGGATCACGGTGGATGCCGCCGTGTCCAATGATCTGTTCTATTTCGAACATCAGCCGCTGCGCGTGGAAGGGCTGACCGTAACCCAGCCCGACGGCACCCAGGGCACGGCGGAGAACATGGCCACGGGTCGGTTCCGCACCACCTTCGACGTTCATCTGACCCAGCCCGGCACCTATAAGGTGGCCCAGGCCGGCGGCGGCCTGTTCGCCAACTGGGAAGAGAATGGGGAACGCAAGCGCTGGCGCGGCACGGCGGAGAATTTCGCCAAGGAAGTGCCGGCCAAGGCCGACAAGCTGCAGGTCATGGAAAACAGCCGCCGCCTGGAATTCTTCGTCACGGCCGGCAAGCCCACCGACAATGTGCTGAAGCCCACCGGCAAGGGCCTGGAACTGGCCCCGGTCACCCATCCCAACGACCTGTTTGCGGGTGAGAAGGCCAGCTTCAAGCTGGTGCTGGATGGCAAACCGGCGGCCGATGTCGATGTCACCATCATCCCCGGCGGCATCCGCTATCGCAATGATCTGGGCGAGATCAAGGTGAAGACGGGCAAGGATGGCGCCTTCACCGTCACCTGGCCGGCACCGGGCCAGTACTGGCTGAATGCACAAGTTGAGGACAACAAGACCAGCGTGCCGCAGGCCGCCAAGCGCAGCGCCAGCTACACCGCCACGTTCGAGGTGCTGGCGCAGTGATCCCGGCGCTTCAGCCCGCCCCCCTGCGCCTGATCCTGCCGGCCGACGCGCCGGAGGCAGCCTTGCCGCCGCCCGGTTCGCCGGTCGTGCGGCTGTCGGGGCAGAGTATGGGTACCTACTGGACCGTGGCGCTGATTGCGCCCGCCGCACCCCCGCCGCTGGTTCTGCGGCGGGAGGTGGTGGATATCCTGGATGGCATCATCGCCGCGATGAGCCATTGGGAACCGGGATCGGACCTGTGCCGGTACAACCGCGCCGATCGCGGCTGGGTCACGGTCGATCCTTCCCTGGCCCAGGTGGTTGCGGCGGGGCTGGCCGTGGCGGCCGACAGTGATGGTGCCTATGACCCCGCCATCGGCGGTCTGGTCGATGAATGGGGCTTCGGCCCGCCGGGACCGGTGGCGGTCCCGCCGGACATGGCGACCATCGCCCGCCTGCTGTCCGGCCCGCGCTGGCCCGATATCAGGGTGGAAGACGGGCGGCTGTGGCAGCCGGGCGGCGTGCGCCTGGACCTGTCGGGAATCGCCAAGGGCTACGCCGTGGACCGGGTGGCCCACCATCTGGCCGGCCGGGGGGCACTGTCTTATCTGGTCGATATTGGCGGGGAACTGCGCGGCTGGGGCATCAAGCATGATGCCACCCCCTGGTGGGTGGATCTGGAACCGCCCCTGACGCATGACGGGCGGGCGGGCGGCACCGTCACCCGCATCGCCCTGCACGGTCTGTCTGTGGCGACCAGCGGTGACCGCAACCGCGCCATCCGCGCCCCGGACGGCCGCATCCTGTCGCATAGTCTGGACCCGCGCACGGGGCGGCCTGTGCCCGACACCATGGCATCCGTCACGGTCCTGCATGAAGACTGCATGATGGCCGACGCCCTGGCCACGGCGCTGACCGTGCTGGGTCCGGTGGCGGGACCTTGCTGGGCGGCGGACCGCGGTATCATGGCCCTGTTCGCCACCCGCGACGGCGGCCTGATCCGGGAACAGGCCACGCCCGCCCTGACCGCTCTGGCGGAGATGGTGTAGATGGACCCCGTGCTTCAGCGCTGGCTGTGGGTGCTGGCCGTGCTGCTGGCCTATCTGGCCTTCTGCGCTGTCATCTGGCACCGGCACCGGGCGCGCAACCGCCCGCCGGCCGACATGGGTGACGGGGCGATCCTGGTCGCCTTTGCCAGCCAGACGGGCTTTGCCCGGCAATTGGCCGAACGCACGGTGGAGGGGCTGGTGGCGGCAGACCGTCCCGCCATCCTGGCCGGGCTGGACCGGGTGGACGCCGCCCGCCTGTCGGCCACATCACAGGCCCTGTTCATCGTGTCGACGACGGGGGAGGGGGATGCGCCCGACCACGCGGCCGGCTTCGTGCGCAAGGTGATGGGCGGCGGGGCCGACCTGTCGGGCCTGCGCTATGCCGTGCTGGCGCTTGGCGACCGGTCCTACGCACATTTCTGCGCCTTCGGCCTGGCCCTGGATGGCTGGCTGCGCCATCAGGGGGCGGCGCCCCTGTTCGACCCGGTGCTGGTCGATAATGGCGATGCGGGCGCGCTGCGCCATTGGCAATATCATCTGGGACAGATGGCGGGCCATGTGCATCTGCCGGACTGGACGGCGCCCGATTATGGGCGCTGGCTGCTGGCTGACCGTCGCCTGCTCAACCCCGGCAGCCCTGGCGGCCCCGTCTATCACCTGCGTCTGACCCCGCCGGCGGGAGAGAAACCCATCTGGCAGGCGGGCGACATTGCCGAGATCGGCCCCTGCAACCCGCCCAAGGACGTGGCGGCGCTGCTGGTCCTGCGGGGCGGGGACCGTGCGGAAACGCGGGGCGGCGTGACGCGGCCTTTGTCGCGCTGGCTGGCCGAATGCGCCTTGCCCGACGGGGTGGACCCCCTGCCGCACCGCGAATATTCCATCGCCTCGCTGCCCGGCGACGGCACGCTGGATCTGGTGGTGCGGCAGATGGCGGGGCCGGACGGGCGCCTGGGCCTGGGTTCCGGCTGGCTGACCAAACATGCCGCATTGGGCGGGGAGGTACGGTTGCGCCTGCGCCGCAATCCGGGATTCCATCCGCCGCCCGACGACAGGCCGCTGATCCTGATCGGCAATGGCACGGGCGTCGCCGGCCTGCGCGCGCATCTGAAGGCGCGGGAAGCGGCAGGCCAGGGGCGCAACTGGCTGCTGTTCGGCGAACGCACCCGCCTCTATGACAGCCTGTTCGCCGATGAATTGTCGGCCTGGACGGCGTCGGGTCACCTGTCGCGGCTGGACCTGGCCTTTTCCCGCGATCAGGACATGCCGGTCTATGTCCAGCATCTGCTGGCGGCATCCATGGACCAGGTGGCGGAATGGGTCGCCGATGGTGCCGCCATCTATGTCTGCGGCAGCCTGGACGGCATGGCGGCCGGCGTCCACCGCACCCTGACCGATATGCTGGGCGCGGAAATGCTGGAGGAAATGGCCGCCGACGGCCGGTATCGCCGGGATGTCTACTGACGGGGCGCGCCGACCTTGGCGGCACCCATGTCATGCCGGCATGCGGCCGCCGTCCCATCACCCTTCGTCATATTCCGTCCGCCCCGCCAACTCTGTTAGAGTTGCAGACAGTCTGGGGCAATGACGGGTTGGTTGGATGCTGACGGGCGCAGGCGGTCTATTGCGGCTGCTGAACAGTGGGGATAGCCGGGGAACGGCCGTGGTCGTGGACCTGCGGGAGGTGCCGTATGCGGAAAATCCGCTGTTCCGGCAATCGATCGTGCAGTTGCTGGACCGGTTTGCGGCGCAGTTCCTGCCCGAAGTGGTGGATGTCGGCCGCTATGCCCAGGCCTTCCTGTTCCAGGACACCAACGCCCATCCCTTCATTAATAAGCTGAAGGCCGTAGCGGCCGATTTCGCCGATCAGCATGTGTCGGCCCCGCGCGTCAGCATTTTTCATCTGCCCCAGGATGCCCCCCGTCTGGCCGCCCTGCTGAAGCGGCTGGCCCCCGATGGCACGGCGGTGGAGGAACCGCCGCCGGCCCTGTCGCCCGTGGAACAGCAGCAGCTGGCCGGCCTGCACAAGCTGGCCGTCTATGAACAGGTGCTGGTGGGGGCGGACGTCTCCGCGCTGATCCGGGAATCGCCTGTGTGGCGCTGGCGCGAACAGACGGGCTGGGAACTGGATTTCTCCGAAGTCACGGTCGCCATCGACCATCTGGAACGGGCCGTGGGCACGCCGCTGCGCCGCGACCCCTGGCTGTTGCAGCAGATCACCCCCATTCTGGACCGGCGCACCATCCGCCATTTCCAGTATGAACCGACCCGCCTGCATCGGCCGCATTCGATCAATCTGCAATGGCGGACCATCGTCGATCCGGTGTTCCAGGAATTCGTCGCCGACCTGACCTATGACCAGCGCCGCAACCTGATTGTGGAAATCGCGGCCACCGATCCCGACCTGACGGAGGCGGGGCTGGCTGATGCGGTGGATGTGCTGCGCCTGTGGGACTGCCGCATCGCCATCGACCATCTGTCGCTGCGCCATGCCGATGCGGGATATCTGCCGCTGTCGGCTGTCGATTACCTGAAACTGGATATTGGCGGGCTGGCCCTGGATGATCAGGGGCGGGCGCCGCCGCTGCCGGACTGGATGGCGCGGTTCGGCGTGGATCGGATCGTGGCGATCTATCCGCGGGACCCGCGCGTGCTGGCTGCGTGCCTGGCGCTGGGCATCAGCCTGATCGAACAGCGGGACCGGCCGGCATAGGGGGCACCACCCTCACCCTTCCTGCACGGCGCTTTCGATTAGGGCCATGGCTTCTTCGATCAGGTGGCGCATGGCCAGGGCGGCCCCGTCGGCGTCGCCGGCAAAGATGGCGTCAGCCACCTTCTGATGGTCGGCCACGCTGGCCAGCCGCACACCCTTGCGCCGGTTGGTCAGGCGGATGGAGATGCGCAGGGCGGCATCGATAATGTCGCGCAGCTGGATATAGAAGCGGTTATCCGTCGCCTCCAGCACGGCGACATGGAAGGCGATGTCGGATGTCAGCGGATCATCATCGCCCAGTTCGGCCGCCTGCATGCGGGCCAGTGCCGCTGCGATGGCCTGCTTGGCCTCCGCCGTGGCGCCGCGCGCGGCCAGCGAGGCCGCCACCGGTTCGATCGCCAGCCGCACTTGCGTGAATTCCAGCAGCAGGCTGGGCGAGAATTTGCGTTCCAGCAGCCAGCCCAGCACATCCGGGTCCATCAGGTTCCAGTTGCGCTCCGGCTCGATCCAGGTGCCCTGGCGCGGCCTTGCCTTCAACAGGCCCTTGGCCGTCAGCATCTTCACCGCTTCGCGCAGCACCGACCGGCTGGCGCCCAGCCGCTTGCACAGTTCGGCTTCCGTTGGAAAGGGATTGGCCTGGCCATAGACCCCGGTGACAATGTCCACGCCCAGCTGCTGCAGAATGCCATAGGTGAAGTTGCGGCCCGGATCGCTCCGCAGTCCGCTGCCCTTTCGACCGTTTGCGCCCCGTTCCGCCATTATTCGACGCTTCCTTCCCGTCCCCTGCTTATCGATATCATATCCGCCTTGTCCTCCACACGGACAAGTTAGCGCTATCAGCGCCCCACCGTCAGGCTCCCGACTTCCAGGCGGCCACCAGATCGCGGGCCCGGGATGCCACCTCCGCCGCTGGCCGGCCGGGGCGATAAAGGTCGGTGCCGACGCCGAAGCCCGCGGCCCCCGCGGCCCGCCACGGCCCCATATTGCCGGCCCCGACCCCGCCCACGGCATAAAGCCGGACATCGGCCGGCATGACCGCCGACAGGGCCTTGATATGCCCCTCGCCATAGGTGCTGGCCGGGAACAGCTTCAGATGCGTGGCCCCGGCGGCGATGGCGGCAAAGGCCTCCGTCGCGGTGGCGAAACCCGGCATGGGCAGCAGGCCCCGCGCCACGGCACGGGCAATGACGGCCGGGTCGGTATTGGGCGTCACGATCAGGCGCCCGCCGGCCGCCGCCACATCATCCACGCCGTGGCTGTGCAGCACCGTGCCGGCGCCGATCAGGGCTGTATTGCCGAAGCGGCGGGCCAGGATGGCGATGCTGTCCAGCGGGTCGGGGCTGTTCAGCGGCACTTCCATGACGCGGATGCCGGCGTCGAAAAGGGCATCGCCGATGGCGGGTGCCTCTGCCGGTGTCAGGCCGCGCAGGATGGCGACCAGGGGCAGGGCGTCCAGATGGTGGGCAAGCGGATGGGGCATGATGTGGTATCAGTTCGTTCGGGTCAGGGCGTTGTGCAGGGCGCACAGCCCCGCCAGCACCAGATCGTCGCCATCGCGGGCAACGGCGTCCAGGCCGGCGACGGCCAGCGCAATACAATAGGCATCGGTCAGGGCCGGGCTGCCGATCAGCAGGATGGGGCCGTCCAGCAGGCCATCGGCCAGCACCCCCGCGCCAGCGACATCGCTGCCCACCACCATTCCGGACAGGAACGACAGCGCATCCTGCGCCGACACCCCCTCCAGCAGGCGGCGCGACCGCGCCTCGAACAGCAGATGGGTCAGGGGCGCCCCCGTCAGGGCCCGTTCCACCCCCAGGGCGAAGGCCGGTCCCGTCTGTGGCGACAGCCCGTCGGTATCGCGGCCCAGCACGCTGTGCCGGCGCAGCAGGGCGAACATCTCCCCCGACAGGCTGGTCTGGAAATCCACCACGCGGCCATGATCCAGCCGCACCCATTTATTGTGCGTGCCGGGCAGGCAGAGCAGACGGCGGCCGCGCGCCAGTTCGGGGTCCAGGGCCAGCGCGCCCAGGATCTGGGTCTCTTCCCCCCGCATCACATCGGGGGCGCCCAGCGGGTTGGTGCAGGACAGGCCGGGGATGATGGCCACATCCTCCCCTTCCGCCTGGAATCGCGTCAGTCCACGCGCCAGGCTGGACAGGTCGGCGGGGCAGGGCTGATAGGCCGCTTCCACCCAGCCGATGCTGGACCCGACCATGCCGCAGAGCAGGGCCGGCAACTCCCCCTCCTCCTCCCGCCAGGGCAGGGTGGCCGCCAGGAAAATCCGGTCCAGCCGCCCGGCGGCGGCGGCCACACCCGGCCCGTCCACCCGGTCGACGGGCACCCCGTCACGGCAGAGCCACAGGCGCAGGGCACTGGTGCCCCAGTCGCCGGCGATGAAGGTGGTGGGAGGGGGCATGGATGCTGGCTTGGAAGGGTCGGAGAAGATCGAAAGAGGTCGATATTTTATATGATAAATAGGAAGAAAGAAAGGCCGCTCTCCGAACAGGAGCGGCATTGCTGCGCTGGCACATGTCATTGCCCGACGGTGCGAAGCCTGTCCACCATCCGGCCAATCCGATCATGGCCCTTCCCGACGGATCGCTTTGCGATAGGATGCCGGCCAGCCATGAAGGCATGGAAAGGGATGGAAAATGACTGTGACGCACTGCCCGCCCGGGCTTTCCGATACCGAGCTGTTTCGCCAGCAGGCGCTGATCGGCGGGCAATGGCTGGATGCCGACAGCGGCGCCGCTACGCCTGTGTCCAATCCGGCCACGGGCACGGTCCTGGGCCATGTGCCGCAGATGGGGGCAGCCGAAACCGACCGCGCCATTGCCGCCGCGGCCGCCGCCCTGCCGGCCTGGCGTGCGCTGACGGCCAAGGAACGCGCCACGCGCCTGTGGCGCTGGCACGATCTGATGATGGCGGCCGCCGATGATCTGGCCCTGCTGCTGACCCTGGAACAGGGCAAGTCGCTGGCCGAGGCCAAGGGGGAGATCACCTATGGCGCCAGCTTCATCAGCTGGTTCGCCGAAGAAGGCCGCCGCGCCTATGGCGATGTCATCCCCACCTATAAGGGCAATTCCCGCCTGCTGACCATCAAGCAGCCCGTGGGCGTCATCGCCGCGATCACGCCCTGGAACTTCCCCAACGCCATGATCACGCGCAAGCTGGGCCCGGCCCTGGCCGCGGGCTGCACGGCCGTGGTCAAGCCGGCGGCGGAAACCCCCTATTCGGCCCTGGCACTGGGTGTCCTGGCCGAACGCGCGGGCATTCCGGCCGGTGTCATCAATATCATCACCGGCAAGGCATCCGCCATCGGCGGGGCGCTGACGGCATCGTCGATCGTGCGCAAGCTGTCCTTCACCGGGTCGACGGAGATCGGCAAGCTGCTGATGGAACAGTGCGCCGGCACGGTGAAGCGCCTGTCGCTGGAACTGGGCGGCAATGCGCCCTTCATCGTGTTCGACGATGCCGATATCGACGCGGCCATCGCCGGGGCCATGGGGTCCAAATACCGCAATTCCGGCCAGACCTGCGTCTGCGCCAACCGCTTCTATGTCCAGGACGGCATCCATGACCGGTTCGTGGAGAAGCTGACGGCGGCGGTAAAGGCGCTGAAGGTCGGCAATGGCTGTGATGCCGGCGTCAACCAGGGGCCGCTCATCAACGACAAGGCCGTGAACAAGGTGGAAGAACTGGTCCAGGACGCGCGGTCCAAGGGCGCCACCGTGGTCATTGGCGGTCAGCGCCATGCGCTGGGCGGCTGCTTCTATGAGCCGACGATCCTGACCGGCATCGCGTCCGACATGGATATCGCGCATGAGGAGATTTTCGGCCCCGTCGCCGCCGTGCAGCGGTTCAGCAGCGAAGAAGAAGTGATCGCGCGGGCCAATGACACGCCCTTCGGTCTGGCCGCCTATTTCTACAGCCGCGATATCGGCCGTGTCTGGCGCGTGGCCGAGGGGCTGGAATATGGCATGGTCGGCATCAATGAAGGCCTGATCTCCACCGAAGTGGCTCCGTTCGGCGGTGTCAAGGAAAGCGGCCTGGGCCGCGAAGGCAGCCGCTATGGCATCGATGAATATCTGGAGATCAAGTATCTGAACCTGAATATTGGGTAATCGCCGCGGCAGGGGCCATGATGCCGGGAGCCATATTCCACCGCTCCCGGCATCATGGTCCGCACAGGCCAGACCTGCGCGTCCGGCTTTCGCTATGGCTTGTGTGCAGTGCGGGGGCTGCCGTTAAATCGGGGCCGTGCGACATTGCCGGTGCCGTCCCATGCCCCGTTTTCTTTCCGCCGTGATCGATCCGTTTCTGCTGCTGCTGCTGGGGACCGTGGGGCTGGCGGCCCTGCTGCCCATCCAGGGACAGGCGGCGGGCCTGTTCGGGTATGTCACGGACGCGGCCATTGCCCTGCTGTTCTTCTTCCACGGGGCGAAGCTGTCGCGCGACGCGGTGCTGGCGGGCATCGGCCATTGGCGGCTGCATGTGACGGTGCTGTCCTTTACCTTCCTGCTGTTCCCGCTGATCGGGCTGGGCTTCGGCCTGCTGCCGGACTGGCTGCTGCACCCGTCGATCGGGGCCGGCATCCTCTATCTGACCCTGCTGCCCTCCACAGTGCAAAGCTCCATTGCCTTTACCTCCATGGCGGGTGGCAATGTGCCGGCGGCCATCTGTTCGGCATCGGCATCCAACATCCTGGGCATCTTCATCACGCCCGTGCTGGTGGGGCTGTTCATGCATGTGGACGGGCAGGGGGGCGTGTCGCTCGGCGCCATCCGCTCCATCGTGCTGCAATTGCTGGTGCCGTTCCTGGCCGGGCATTTCCTGCGGCCCTGGATCGGCGGCTTTGTCGCCCGGCACAAGCAGGTGATCGGCTATACCGACCGCGGGTCGATCCTGCTGGTGGTCTATGCCGCCTTCAGCGCCGCGATTGTCGAAGGGCTGTGGCAGAAGATCGATGTCGGCGATCTGGCCGTGATCATCATTGCCGGCGCCGCCATTCTGGCCCTGGTGCTGACGGCATCGGGCCTGGCCGGCCGGGCGCTGGGCTTCTCACGGGCCGACATCATCACCCTGGTCTTCTGCGGGTCGAAGAAAAGCCTGGTGTCGGGTGTGCCCATGGCGGGCGTGCTGTTCCCGGCCGCCCAGGTCGGGGCCATGATCCTGCCGCTGATGATCTTCCACCAGATCCAGCTGATCGTCTGCACCTGGCTGGCCGCCCGCTACCGCCGCCAGGCCGATGGTGCCGCTGCCGAATAATCCGAAGGGACCTGTCCGCTTTCGTGGTGGTCCGGTCACAGGTCTGTCTGTATAGGAATTGTTAACCATGTTTCCGGGGGCGCCCGGAAGACAGGGGCAATCCTGCAGGTTTCGGACATGAGCACAGTGATCGACCGGGGCGTTTCCGCCCCCTCTGCCGCCGCGGAGCGGCGTTTTTACGTCACCATGGCTGCCGTGATGATGGTGGCCGTGCTGGTGGGCTTTGCCCCCAGCTTTTTCCTGCGCCCCCTGCTGGGGTCGCCCGACTGGGTAAAGCCGATCACACCGCTGGTGCTGCTGCATGGTGTGCTTTATGCGGCCTGGGTGGCGCTGTTCACGGCGCAGGTGGCCCTGGTGCGCAGCGGACGGCGCGACCTGCACCGGCGTCTGGGCATGCTGGGCGCGGTGCTGGTGCCGGCCATGCTGGTGTCCGGGACCATCTCCGCCCTGGGTGGCGTGGGCCGGGCGTCGGGCCCGCCGGGCATCGATCCGCACGCCTTTCTGGCCGTGCCGCTGTTGGCGCTGCTGGGCTTTGTGCCGCTGTTCGCGCTGGCCCTTCACCGCCGCCGCGACCCGCAGACGCATAAGCGCCTGATGGTGATGGGCATGTGCGTGATGATGGCGCCGGCCTTTGCCCGCATCCCCGTTCTGGCGGGGCCGGTGGGCATGGTGCTGATGCCGACGCTGCTGGTGCTGGCCCAGATCATCTGGGACTGGCGCACGCGCGGCCGCCCGCATCCCGCGTCCCTGTGGGGCGGATTCTGGGCGGTGGTCACGCTGGCCCTGCCGCTGGCGATCTTCCAGACCCCGGCCTGGCTGGCCTTCGCCCACTGGCTGGTGCCGGGCTGACGGCGCTTGTGTGTGGGGGGGGGGGGCGGAGAGGCCCCCCTCCCGTGGCTTACCGGAACGCGCAGCCCGGCTTCAGGCCCAGCTTGCTCAGGATGATGGCGGCCGGGCAGAAGCCGGTGACGCCCGCCTGCAGCAGGTTCAGCCCCACGAACGCCGTCAGCAGCAGCCAGGCCGGATTGATGAAATAACCCAGCGCCAGGCTGACCAGGACCATGGCACCGGCGAAGGAAAGGACGGCTTTGTCGATATTCATGATGGTTGCTCCGTTTTCGTGACTTTGTCCGGGTCAGGCCCGGTGGGGCAGATGGGTCTGGGTCCAGCCGACGATCTGGTCGGCGGACATCAGGCCCGATTGGCGCGCGACCGCACGGCCGCCCGCAAACAGCATCAGGGTGGGGATGGACTGCACGGAAAGCCGGCTGGACAGGGCCGGTTCCTCATCCACATTCAGCTTCAGCAGGCGCACGGCCGGTTCCAGCTTGCGGGCCGCCATCTCGAACTGCGGCGCCATCTGCCGGCAAGGCCCGCACCAGGGCGCCCACAGATCGACCAGCAGGGGCAGATTGCCCTTGGTCAGATGCTTTTCAAAGGCAGCGCCATCGACGGCCACCGGCTTGCCGGTGAACAGCGGCTTGTGACAGGCACCGCAATTGGCCCCATCCGCCGGCCGGTCGGCGGGCAGACGGTTGATGGAAAGGCAGTGGGGGCAGATCAGATGGAAGGTCATGATCAATGACCTTCCATCCGGCGGCGACGGCCGCCGCGCGGCACATGCCG